>JBFEJM010000306.1:0-3567 GCA_041553175.1 Gammaproteobacteria bacterium
TCACCTGGGACGCTGCATGCGCGCCTTGCCGAAGCTGCAGGACTGCCGTCTCTGCCAGCGGGAATCGCCGTGGGCATTCCGGCCGAGACCCTGCGCCAGCGCCCCGACGTGCGTGCGGCCGAGCGCACGCTGGCCGCAGAGACCGCCCGTCTGGGTGTGGCCGAGGCGGCCCGCTATCCGGCCTTCGATCTCTCGGGCTCGATTGGGCTGGAAGCGTTGCAGCTCAGTGGGCTGGGGAATAGCGGCGCGGCTGCATCGTCCCTGCTCGCCGGCATCACCGCCCCCCTGTTCGATGCCGGTCGTTTGCGCGCCCAGGTCGAAATCCAGGATGCGGTGCGCGAGCAGGCGCAGATCGCATACGAACAAATCGTACTCACGGCGCTGCAGGACGTGGAGAACGCCCTGGTTGCGCTGGCGCGCAGCCAGGAACGCGTCGAGTCGCTGGGCAATGCCACAGAAGCCGCGCGCGTGGCGGCCGAACTTGCACGGCTGAACTACAGCGCTGGGCTGATTGATTTCCAGTCGGTGCTGGATACTGAACGCACGCTGCTGTCCAACGAGGACAGCCTCGCCAGCGCGCGCGCCGACGCAGTACAGGCACTCATCAGTCTATACAAGGCACTGGGCGGCGGCTGGTCGCCCGGGGCCGCAACCGGTACGGGAGTCAAGGACACATAACATGAACGACACCAATACTCCGCATACAGGTTCGGAGGCCTCCTTAAAGCAATTGCTCGAGACCAGATCCGGCGGACTGTTTTCCCGCCACTGGTTATGGCTGAGCATGCTACTGATCGGGGTTGTGGTCGCCGCTTGGCTGATGCTGCGCGCCGGCGAGGACTCGGCGGCGCCACACTACACAACCGAGGCAGTCACCGTCGGCACGCTGGTGGTCAAGGTCTCCGCCACCGGCAATCTGCAGCCGACCAATACGGTGGAAGTGGGCAGCGAACTCTCCGGCATCGTCGACAAGGTCTTTGTCGACGACAACGATGAAGTGACGCAGGGACAGATCCTGGCGCAACTGGATCTGTCGAAGCTGCAGGACGCGGTGGCGAAGTCGCGCGCATTGCTCGCGGCGGCCGAGGCACAGGTGCTCCAGGCGCAGGCCACCGTGGCGGAATCACGGGCCACACTATCGCGTTACCAGCATGTATCGCAGTTGTCCGACGGCAAGGTGCCATCAAGAACAGAAATGGATGTGGCGGAGGCCAACCTGAAGCGCGCCGAGGCCAACGTCGCCAGCGCGCGCGCCAGTGTCACCCAGGCTCAGGCGACGCTGCAATCGGATGAAACCAATCTCGCCAAAGCCAGCATACGCTCGCCCATCAATGGTGTGGTGCTGTCACGCGAGGTGGACCCCGGCCAGACCGTGGCCGCTTCCTTGCAAGCGCCGGTACTGTTCGAACTGGCCGAGGATCTGGCCAAGATGGAACTGCAGGTCGACGTCGACGAGGCCGACGTCGGCCAGGTCACGACTGGGCAAAAGGCCACTTTCAGCGTCGACGCCTGGCCCGATCGAGAGTACCACGCTGTCATCACACGGGTCGGCTTCGGGGCCACTGAAACCGATGGAGTGATTTCCTATCTCACTGTGCTCGATGTCAACAACGATGATCTCAGTCTGCGGCCCGGCATGACCGGCACCGCCGACATCACCACACTTAACCGGGAGAAGGCGCTGCTGGTGCCGAACGCCGCCTTGCGCTTCACGCCTGCGGCCACTGATGCCGTTGAGAAGAAATCGGGCGGCAGCGTGATAAGCGCCTTGATGCCGCGTCCCCCGCGGCAGACCAGGAAGGTAAAAGTGACCGGCAACAATGGCTCCCCGCGCGTATGGGTGCTGCGGGATGGCCAGCCGGTCGCGATTGACGTACAGACCGGCGCCACCAATGGCCGTGTGACCGAGATTACCGGCGGGGATATCCAGGCCGGCATGCAGGTGATCACCGAAACGCTGAGCACCTCGCAATGAGCGAAGCTGCCGCGCTGATCAGCCTGTCCGGCATCACCAAGATCTATGGCAGCGGCCAGGCGGCTTTCCAGGCATTGAAGGGTATCGATCTCGTCATCGAGGCCGGCGATTTCGTCGCGGTGATGGGGCCGAGCGGTTCCGGCAAGTCGACCGTGATGAACATCCTCGGCTGCCTCGACACGCCCACCAGCGGCAGCTACGCGTTCGAGGGCGTGAAGGTGGAACAGCTGTCGCGCAACGCGCGTGCGCTGCTGAGGCGCAACTACCTCGGTTTCGTTTTCCAGGGCTTCAATCTGCTGTCACGGACCACTGCGCTGGAGAATGTCGAATTGCCGCTGATCTATCGCGGCGAACCGGTGGCCCGGCGCCATGCCGCGGCGCGTGCGGCCCTCAAACAGGTCGGCCTCGAAGGGTGGGAGCATCACACTCCCGCCGAGCTTTCCGGCGGCCAGCAGCAGCGCGTCGCCATCGCCCGCGCCATCGTCACCCGGCCGCACGTGCTGCTTGCGGACGAACCTACCGGTAACCTCGACACCCGTACCAGCCAGGAGATCATGGACCTGATCAGCGGCTTCAACCGCGAACTGGGCATCACCGTGCTGATGGTGACGCATGAACCCGATATGGCGGCGTATGCCAAACGCATCGTTCACTTCGTGGACGGCCGGGTGGCAAGCGATCAGCGCAACGGGGAGAACGCCTGATGCTGTGGAACACCCTTCTGCTCGCGCTGCGCTCCATCCGGCGCAACCTGCTGCGCTCCTTCTTAACCATCCTCGGCATCGTCATCGGTGTCGCCGCTGTCATCACCATGGTCACGCTCGGCAACGGCGCAACGAAGTCCGTGTCGGACCAGATCGCCAGCATGGGCAGCAACCTCCTGCTGGTGTTGCCGGGCCAGCGTTTCGGGCCCGGTTCAGAAGCAGGCGCACCGTTTAAGATCGCCGATGTCGAGGCCGTTCGTAACCAGATCACCGGCGCCAGGCTGGTCGCGCCCATCGTGAGCAAGAGCGCCACGGCGGTGTTTCAGGCCAACAACTGGTCGACCGTGGTCACCGGCAGCAGTAACGAGTATTTCGAGGCGGGTAATTGGGAACTGGCCGTGGGACGCACCTTCAGTGAAGCCGAGGAGCGGGCCGGCAAGGCCGTGTGCATCATCGGCGATACGGTTCGAAGCAAACTGTTCGGCGGGCAAAACCCGGTCGGCAGCGAAATCCGCGTCAAGCAGTTCGCCTGCGAAGTCATCGGGCTGTTGAAGGCCAAGGGCCAGTCGTCGATGGGGTCCGACCAGGATGACACGGTGGTGATGCCGCTGCGTACGGTGCAGCGCCGCCTCTCCGGCAGCCTGGACATCAACCGGTTGTCGATCTCGGTGAAGGAGGGCGCTTCGATCGACGCGGTCAAGGACCAGCTCACCGTGCTCTTGCGCGAACGGCGCAACATCAGCGAAAGCGAGGAAGACGACTTCCGCGTGCTGGACACTCGGCAGCTCGCCGAAACCCTCACCGGTACCACCAGGATCCTGACCATGCTGCTCGGCGCGGTGGCGGCGGTGAGCCTGTTGGTGGGCGGCATCGGCATCATGAACATCA
>JBFEJM010000307.1:0-3561 GCA_041553175.1 Gammaproteobacteria bacterium
CACAGGAGCCCGGGCTGCCAACCTGTTCATATCCTTCGAGTACAGGAAGTATAAACGCCGGACGGCTGGCGTACAGGAAACGCAAGGAATATGGAAAACTCAGAACCCACTGGCGCGCCGGCTGTTCGGGTCGATGGCACTGGTAACGGGCAGCATCCTGCTCCCGGGTGGCCATCCTGTCCGCCGTGGCGCAGGCCATGTTTCGCATCGTTGCGATACTGTACGCGCGGTACCGTCTGTCGCCGGATGGTCGCCCCCAACAAACCGGGGTTAGATCATGTTCATATGGGCCCTACTCCCACTCAATTGTGAATAACCGGCAAAAATCCAATATTGGCACGGATTTTATGGGAGTTGTATGTGTCGATACCATGAAAAATACCATTCTCAATACAGCTGTTCCTCAGCCTATGCCGAATGTCGGTCGCATTCTGACCCAAGTCCGTCCATGGGCATCGGATTCACGAATATAACCACCGGCTTTCGGGCAACGAAGGCGCAAGCAATGGTATGCAAACGCATAGCCCAACTCGTAAAGCGGCCCTGGCTTTCATTGCATTACGAAACGCCTCGACTTCATCAGGTCGTTCTGACGGTGCTTGCGTGGGCGGGTCTGGCCACACCGCTCTGGCGCCGCCGGTCCCCGTCGAGGCCAACCTCCGCGCGATCGGCCAGCTTCGCGCGGCTGGTGGATTTACGGCTGTTTAGGAGTGGTGTACTGGGCGACTTTCTGAAACGATTCCCAGACAGTTTCATACCCGACGAAACCCTTTTCATTAGGTGCTTTTTGACGGGTTTTCAGGAAACGCGTTTCACCGTCAGGAATCTTGGGCCGTTGTTTCGATGGTTCACTCATAGATCACCTCTTTGTCGTTAGAGTTTAATTTCGGCGCGTCTTCTCGGGCCGTCAAATTGGTACGATTTGCCATGCTATGTTTCAGAAAATTCGCACAGTTTAAATATACCGTCATTTTCCACGACTGAATGCCCATTCAAACGTGGTTAACTAAGGCCGGCCAGTGAAATACGCTGCCCCCGCACAATGCAGTATATCAGCATCACAACGCTGGGGATAAACTGGTTGCCCTCCCCTTGAACGCCCGTCTACACTGCACATCGGGCTGTTAGACTGAATCACTTCCCTGCACTGCAGGCGAGGTCCGCATTACGGGTGCCGGTCGCGATGATGCGATGATCCAAACAAAGCAGGCACGGGCGATTTCTATCCTGCTTGTGCATATCGGATTCCAGGCAGGCATCGGCAGCATAGAGGGCGCGTAGGCTGATTTCATGAAAGCTGTAGAGATCTACCTGGCGGGACGATTGAATGGCGAACATGGCGATACCGTTGACAACCAAGCTCAGTCCCCGGATCTCACCTTTCCTTTGCGCAACCCTGGCAGCTGTTGAAACCGCCAGGGTCAGGATACGATGGCGGCTTTCGTTGTATTCTTCGAGCATGGAGTGCAGACGGTCCTGCAGGCGCAGGACCTGCTCGCCTTCACAGCCGGCACTCTGCAGCTGACAGATCGCATGATCGCTCTCTTAAATCAGCGGTGACTGTATGAACCGGTTGCTGGTGGTTTAGGCATTGACCAGAAACTCAAGAAATCAGGCTTTTCGGAGTACCGCGCTGAGTGGTTGCGAAAACGCGCCCGCTGTAGTCAGCGCACCGCAGCACATGACCGGTGAACTTTTCCACAATGCTTCACCCAGCCTGTTTAGTGATGGGAATCACCATGATTAATAAATGGGATTCCGTCAAGCGCGTGGGACGGAAAACAGATGAGTGCCCTGTCCGGTGCGAACTACGATCGGGCTATAATTGGAGCCAGCCGCCCGTTATGATGGCTCATGGATCTCACCTATAAAATTAACATATGCGCCATAAAAATTACAAAATTAGCATTCATGCCGATTGCGATTAACACTTCATAGTTGCTAATGATTCTTTGTTGATTAGCTTACGATCAGTCTAGGAGACGCCTACATGCTCAGCACCAACCCCTTCTCCGAACTTTCAACGGTCATTTCGCCTGACATCATGCAGGGCTACGTCATCCTCATGGTCCTGGCAGTGATCGTCGGAACCATTCTGGACATGATGCACAAGAAAAGTGCCCAGTACTTCTTCGAAAATGCAAAAAAGGCACAGAAAGACGCCAAGCGCACCCTGAGTGGTGGCGAGAAGGCCTCTCTTGCGATTCAGACTGTAGCGAATGAGGTGTTGACCTCTTCGGAGTTCAAAAGTACCCGCCGCCGTATCTCGCACCTGTTTACCATGTACGGCTTTGTCATCTTCGTGGTCAGCACTGCGGTGCTGATTTTCGGTTACGCGACCGAAGCTGCCGCAGGTATCTGGCCGGTTCTCTGGCACCTGGGCGCGCTGTCTCTGTGCATTGGCGGCTACTGGTTCTGGTTTGCCATTCGTGTCGACGTCGCCTCCGAAGGCGTCAAATGGTACAACTTCAATGGACGCGGCGATCTGTTTATCCTGGGCCTGATCAGCACGGCGACATTCGCCCTGCTGTGGTCGGCCACCTTGGGTGCCGGTGCATTGAATATGCTGTTCTTTGTACTTTTCATCGCGTCCAGCACTGTACTCTTCGGCACCGTCTTCTGGTCCAAATTCGCGCATATGTTCTTCAAGCCTGCCGCGGCTTACCAGAAAAAGACCATCTACGCAGACGGTTCCAGAGAGAGTCTGCCCGATGATTACGATCTGACGGACCCGGCCGTTCAGAAAAGATTCCCGGATATCCCGGAGTACATGGGCACCAACCCACCCAACATGGGGCTCGGTATCAATCGCGAACCCCCTCGTCACTACTGATCAACTTTCAAAAGTAAGGAGTATTCACAATGCCAACTTTTGTATACATGACTCGTTGTGACGGGTGTGGTCATTGCGTCGATATCTGCCCGTCGGACATCATGCACATCGACACAGTCACCCGCCGCGCCTACAACATTGAACCCAATATGTGCTGGGAGTGCTACTCCTGCGTCAAAGCCTGCCCACATCAGGCGATCGACGTTCGCGGTTACGCAGACTTCGCGCCGCTGGGCCATTCGGTGCGCGTGAAACGCGATGAGGAAAAAGGTGTCATTGCCTGGCGTATCAAGTTCCGCAACGGCAAGAAAGACATGGATCTGCTGGCGCCGATCACGACCAAGCCCTGGGGCACCTGCATCCCGCAGCTTCGCGACGCGCCTGCGCCGACCCAGCAACAACGCGACAGCCAGCTGCTGTTCAATGAACCAAAATACATTCGCATGGACGATGGTGATATTCACACCCTCAAGTCCAATGGTCTGAAATTGGTAGAAGGGGTGGAGGGTTACTGATGGCCTACAAAACTATCGTAGAAGACAATATCGACATCCTGGTCGCGGGTGCTGGCCTCGGCGGTACCGGTGCTGCTTTCGAAGCGCGTTACTGGGGCAAAGACAAAAAAATAGTCATCGCTGAAAAAGCCAACATCGACCGCTCCGGTGCGGTGGCGCAGGGCCTTTATGCAATCAATTGCTACATGGGCACCCGCTTTGGCGAGAACAACC
>JBFEJM010000308.1:0-3561 GCA_041553175.1 Gammaproteobacteria bacterium
AAAATACTGACGGAGGGTTTGATGCTGGAGAGTTTTTCAAAGCCCTCGACGAATTCAGCCATGATCTGGAAGATCTTCCATGATTCGCGGGTGAGCTGCTTGTCGTTGACCGGCTTCATGCCGGGGTGTTGGCTGCGGGTTCTGTCGTCCATTCTGTTCCACCTGAATTCGGCCATGCCGGCCCGGTCCCAACAATGAAGCAATAACCATACCCGGGCACGCGGGAGGGCCTCCATAATCGCCACGCATGATAGCATGTTACGCCTCGTTCACTGACGCAACGTCGATTAAAGGCATCGTTTCCATGTCGAATCAAAAGTCGCTTCCGCTGGTATTGGTGGATGGATCGTCCTACCTGTATCGGGCGTTCCACGCGCTCCCGCCGCTGACCAATTCACGTGGCGAACCCACCGGCGCGGTCTACGGTGTGGCCAATATGCTGCGCAAGCTCATGGCGGACTATCGGCCGGAACACATCGCCGTCGTATTTGATGCCAAGGGCAAGACCTTCCGCGACGACATGTTCGAACACTACAAGGCCAACCGTCCGCCCATGCCGGATGATCTCAAAATGCAGATCGAACCCTTGCATGAACTGGTGGCGGCGATGGGTTTTCCGATTCTGCAGGTAACCGGTGTCGAGGCCGACGACGTCATCGGGACATTGGCGCGACAGGCGGCCGCAGAGGGCATGCCGGTCGTGATCTCAACCGGAGACAAGGACATGGCCCAGCTGGTCGACGGTCATATTTCACTGATCAACACCATGTCCAACACAGCGCTCGACATTCAGGGCGTGATCGACAAGTTCGGTGTGCCGCCGGAGCGCATTATCGATTACCTGGCGCTGGTCGGCGACACCAGCGACAACATTCCCGGCGTGCCCAAGGTGGGTCCGAAGACGGCGGCGAAATGGTTGAACGAATATGGCTCGCTGGACGAACTGGTCGCGCGCGCGGAGGAGGTGAAGGGCAAGGTCGGTGAGAGTCTGCGCGACAGTCTGGAACAACTGAAGCTGTCGCGCGAATTGGCCACCATTCGTTGCAACGTCGAATTGCAGGAAGGTATCGATGACCTGCGGATGCGCGCGCAGGACAAAGATGCGCTGCGGCGGTTGCTTCAGCAGTTGGAGTTCAATGCCTGGCTGCGGCAGCTGGAAGATGTTGTCGAGAAGGACGCGCCGGTAGCGACGGCGGCGCCGACGACGTCGGGCGACTATGAAATCGTGCTGACACAGGCACAGCTCGATGCATGGATCACAAGATTGAAACAGGCCGACCTGTTCGCGTTCGATACCGAAACCACCAGCCTGGATTACATGCAGGCACAGATTGTCGGCGTGTCGTTTGCGGTGGCGCCGGGAGCGGCCGCCTATGTGCCGGTCGCGCACGACTATCCCGGTGCGCCGGATCAACTTGACCGTGATACTGTGCTGGCGCAGTTGAAGCCGCTGTTGGAGGATGCCGGTCATGCCAAGGTCGGTCAGAATCTGAAATACGATATGAGTGTGCTGGCCAATCACGAAATCAAACTGGCCGGTATCGCCTTTGACACCATGCTCGAATCCTATGTGCTGGACAGCACCGCCTCGCGTCACGATATGGATTCGCTGGCGTTGAAATATCTCAACCACAAGACCATCACCTTTGAAGAGGTGGCGGGTAAAGGCGCCAAGCAGCTGGGCTTCAATGAGGTGTCACTGGAACAGGCCGGCCCCTATGCCGCCGAAGATGCCGACGTCACATTGCAGTTACATCAGGCGCTGTGGCCGCGCCTGCAGCAGGAACCGACCCTGGCAAAGGTGCTGACGGAACTGGAGCTGCCGCTGGTGCCGGTGCTGTCGCGCATCGAGCGCACAGGCGTTCTGGTCGATACGAAAATGCTGAGTCGGCAAAGCGGCGAGCTCGCCACTCGGCTGCATGAGATCGAACAGGAGGCGCACCGCGTCGCCGGCCAGGCCTTCAATCTCGGCTCACCGAAACAGATTCAGGCGATCCTCTATGATCAGCAGGGCCTGCCGGTGCTGGCCAAAACGCCGAAAGGCGCGCCCTCGACGGCGGAAAATGTATTGGCCGAACTCGCGCTGGATTATCCGTTGCCGAAACTGATACTCGACTACCGGTCGTTGTCCAAGTTGAAATCGACCTACACTGATCGCCTGCCCGAGCAGGTCGATCCACGTACCGGTCGCGTGCACACGTCCTATCATCAGGCGGTCGCGGCCACCGGCCGGCTGTCATCGACCGATCCCAATCTGCAGAACATCCCGGTGCGGACGGAGGAAGGCCGGCGTATCCGTCAGGCCTTCATCGCGCCGCCCGGCCGACGCATGGTGGCGGCCGACTACTCCCAGATCGAGTTGCGCATCATGGCGCATCTGTCCGGCGACGAAGGTCTGCTCAAGGCATTCGCCGCCGGACAGGATATCCATCGGGCGACGGCGGCCGAGGTGTTCGGTACGACACCCGAGCAGGTGAGCGCCGATCAGCGCCGTTCGGCCAAGGCCATCAATTTCGGGCTGATCTACGGCATGTCGGCATTCGGTCTGGCAAAGCAGCTGGGCATCGAGCGCGGCGCGGCGCAGCAGTATGTCGATCTGTATTTCGCGCGCTATCCGGGCGTGAAAGCCTACATGGACGAGACGCGCGCCCAAGCGCATGAACGCGGCTATGTCGAAACCGTGTTCGGTCGACGCCTGTACCTGCCCGAGATCAACGCGCGCAACGTGCAGCGCCGCAATGCCGCCGAACGGACCGCCATCAACGCGCCGATGCAGGGTACGGCGGCCGACATCATCAAGCGCGCCATGATCCGCGCGGACGCCTGGCTGCAGGACAGCGGATTACAGGCGCAAATGATCATGCAGGTACATGACGAACTGGTGTTCGAGGTAGCCGAAGCGGACCTGGAGGCACTGACGGTCGGCGTCAGGACTTGCATGCAGGATGCCGCCGAACTGCGGGTTCCACTGGAGGTGGATATAGGTGTCGGCAGTAATTGGGATGAGGCGCATTGAGAACAATGTGCGGCAACCGACTGATAGGAAATGCGATGAGTTACCGTCAATGCTTCGACGGCCAAATTCGTGCTGGTTTTGCTCAATAGCCGTAACAATCTTTTACACACAACAACGGATGTTTGGGCTAGTATTTAGTGCGTACGCTGGAAGGTAAATTCAACTCGGAACTTTTTACTGCGAGGTATGTCTTAGAGTTCGATTCCACTGCACATACAGTTTTTGTAAATCCCGTTCTGCCTCCCTAGAGCGGGATTTCCTCCAGCCCGGTTTCCCCAAGCCGGGTGACGTTGACCCCGGTACTCCCCCCCCCTTGAATACCGGGGTTTCTTTTTGCCTGCGTGTTTTGGTGTTTGAAGAACTTTCACCGCAAAGGTCGCGAAGGCGCGCGAAGAAAAAACCTCAGAAATAAATGGATAACGGGATCAGTTGTCTGTAGGGCGCAATAGCGCAGCGTATTGCGCCGGATGTCGTCACGAAAACATTCGGCGCATTACGACCTTTGGTCTAATGCGCCCTACATTAGGATAAGGTTTTTCTTCGCG
>JBFEJM010000309.1:0-3552 GCA_041553175.1 Gammaproteobacteria bacterium
CTCTTGACGATGATGTCCTTGAGGATCTTGTTGACCGCATGACCGATATGAATCTCGCCATTGGCATAGGGCGGACCATCATGCAGCACAAAGCGCGGACGTCCCTCACCGACTTCGCGCATGAGAGCGTAGAGACCGATCTCGTCCCAGTGCTTGAGCATCTCGGGCTCGCGGTTGGCGAGATTGCCCTTCATGGGAAAGGCCGTGCTCGGCAGATTCAGCGTATCTTTATATTCAGCCACGTCGGCTTCCTGATTCAAATGGTCAATTTACACAACACGAAAACTATTTCGTGGCGAAAGATCTGGTCATGGCGCACGACTTGCGAAAAACTCCCGCGCCTGTTTTGCATCCCGCTCGATCTGCGCCTTCAATTCATTGAACGACTCGAAGCGCTTTTCGTCGCGAATCTTGTGCACGAACTCCACCGCGACATGACGACCGTAGATATCGCCGATGAAGTCGAACAGATGCACTTCCAGCAGACTGCGCGCGCCGCCCACGGTCGGCCGGGTACCGACATTGGCGATACCGAATAACGGCTCGGCGTCCAGGCCATACATCTCGACGGCAAACACGCCCTGCACCGGCGTGCTCTGACGATGCAGAAAAATATTCGCGGTCGGAAAGCCGATGGTGCGGCCGCGTTTGTCGCCGTGCGCGACCCGTCCCAGCATTCGATAACCGCGGCCGAGCATCTGTTCGGCCGCAGCGAGATCACCCCCGCGCAACGCCTCGCGAATGCGCGTGCTGCTGACCCGGGCACCGCCCAGTTCGAAACTGTGCATATGGACCACCGGAAAGCCCGCACGCCGGCCGGCCTGCACCAGAAAATCGAAATCGCCGGTGCGTCCCTTGCCGAAGCGGAAATCGTCACCGACCACCAGGTAACGCACGTCGAGCCCGTCGATCAGAATCTCCTGGACGAAGTCCTCGGCGCTCAGTTCCGCCAGCCGGCTGTCGAAACGCAGACACAGTACACGATCCACCGAATAGCGTCGCAAGGCCACCAGCTTTTCGCGAAACCGCGTCAGCCGTGGCGGCGCCTGAAAGGGGGCGAAGTATTCCTGCGGCTGAGGCTCGAAAACGATCGCCGCCGTCGGCAGCCCCAGTTCCGCCGCCCGCTCCGCCAACTGCCCGAGTACAGCCTGATGACCGAGATGGACGCCGTCGAAATTGCCGATCGTGGCGGCGCAGCCGCGCAGTGCCGGGCTCAAATTGTGCAATCCGCGGATTAAATGCATGCCGATAGCTGTGTCCGGCGGTCCCAGCCGCCCCGCCTCATCAAAGGCGTGATTATAAAGCACTGCCCCGGGTTGTCATTGGGCGTGATTCATTCGTTCGGTGCGCCCGCATCGGGCCGCCGCCAGAGTTGGTGCAGGTTCTGGCCGAGCAGCTGCAGCATACCCAGATAGACCGCTCCCGCCGCGACAATCCAGATGGCAAGGCGCAGCAAGCGCTCACTGCCGGAGCGGTCAACCCATTGTTCGAAACCGCTGACGCCGAACCAGAGCAGGGCGAGCATGGCGACACTGGCAAGCGCGACCCGCAGCCACACCGGTCGCCAGCCGGACTGTGGGGTATAGACGCCATCCAGGCGCAACCGGCGGTAGAGCAGATAGGCGTTCAACCAGGACGACATCGCCGTCGCCAGCGCCAGACCGGCATGCGGCCCTTCCACCTCCAGATAGACCATGGGGAGCACAATAAGCAGGTTCAGCACCATGTTGGCGATCATGGCCGTGATGGCGATCCGCACCGGCGTGCGTGTGTCCTGCCGGGCATAAAACGCCGGCGCCAGCACCTTGACCAGAATGAAGGCCGGCAGACCGAGCGTCATGGCCATCAGACTGAGCGCGGCCATGCGCGCATCATGGGCACCGAATTCGTTGTACTGAAACAGCGCCACCATGATCGGTCCGGACAGCAGCAGCAGGCCGAGCGCCGCCGGCGTGCCCAGCAGGATCACCCAACGCAGCGCCTGGTCCAGAATCCGCCGGAACTTTTCCGGATCATCGCTGGCATGGGTACGCGACAGGCTGGGCAGGATCACAGTCGACAGCGCGATACCGAACACGCCGAGCGGGAATTCCACCATGCGGTCGGAGTAATACAGCCAACTCACGCTGCCGGTGACCAGAAACGAGGCGATGATGGTATCCAGCAGCAGATTGATCTGGGCGACGGACGAGCCGATTACCGCCGGCCCCATCAGCTTGAGAATGCGCTGCACCCCCTCATGGCGCCAACCCCAGCGCGGCCAGACCAGCAGGTTCAACCGGCGCAGGGTGGGGAACATGATCAGCAGCTGGGCGACGCCGCCGACCGCCACCGCCCAGGCCAGCGCCATGACCGGGACCTCCATGTGCGGCGCCACCCACCAAGCCGCAGCGATCAACACGATATTGAGCAGGACCGGGGCAAAGGCCGGCACGGCGAAACGGCCATAGCTGTTGAAAATGCCGCTGGCAAACGCGACCAGTGAAATGAACAGGATGTAGGAAAAGGTGATCCGCAGCATCTGCACGGTCAGCTCGAACTTGGCCGGCTCGTCCAGAAATCCCGGCGCAAACAGCGTCACCAGGGCCGGACTGCCGATCACCCCGAGCAGGCTGACGATCAGCAGGACAAGGGCCAGGGTCCCCGCCACTCGGCTGACCAGCTCACGTACGTCGTCGTGCCCGCGCTGGGCGCGGTATTCGCCGACCACCGGCACGAATGCCAGCGAAAAGGCCCCCTCGGCGAACAACCGGCGGAGGAAATTGGGGATTTAGAAGGCGACGAAAAAGGCGTCCATTTCGGCGCCGGCACCGAACACCCGGGCCAGGATCAGGTCACGCGCGAAGCCGAGGATGCGCGACAGCAGCGTCATGCCCCCCACCACCGCCGTGTTCTTGATCAGACCTCGCGCCATCAGGGACTCCGCAGAAAAGCGTTATTGTGTTGATTTAAAAGTATTATTACAAGCGGCACTCACACCGCCCCCGGCCCCGGAACCGCGGCCGGGTTGCGCTGTTCGGCGTTGACAACAGGCACAAAAATCCGCATAGTACGCGTCCTTTCGAGTTCACGCATTAAGTAAGGAGTCGTACCTTGGCCAACACCGCACAAGCGAAGAAGCGCGCCCGTCAGGCGGAAAAACATCGCGAGCTCAACGCTAGCCAGCGCTCCAAGCTGCGCACCCAGATCAAGAAGACGGTCAAAGCCCTGGCCGCCGGCAATGCCGATGACGCCAAGAGCGCCTATACCGCAGCGGTTCCGGTGATCGACGCCATGGCACGCAAAGGCCTCATCCACAAGAACAAGGCCGCGCGTCACAAGAGCCGCCTGAATGCCCGTATCAAGGCGATGGCCGCCGGCTGAACAGCGGCTGACCCGCCACACGAAAAACCGGCCTCTGGCCGGTTTTTTTATTGCCCGTGAAATACCGCAAAGCCTTTCAACGCGAAGGCACCGAAGGCGCGCAAAGAAAAGATCTTATGCGCTACGCGAAATCCTTGAAACCTGTAGGGTGCAATAGCGCAGCGTATTGCACCCGATGTTTTCCCATTC
>JBFEJM010000310.1:0-3536 GCA_041553175.1 Gammaproteobacteria bacterium
CGTCGTTCCGCGCTCGCTGGTACGTTCCAATGCATCACCTTCGGTCATGCCCTGTATGAAAAGGCATTGAATCCCTATGTCGGTATGACCGCCAATGCCGTTCCGTTGTTGGTAGACGCAGGGTTTTTCGAATTGCCGCTGGCTGAGCGGTTGGCGGTGGTGGATAAGCGTCTGGCCGTCGTACTCGGTGAAGCCTGCCGCTATGTGCAGCCGAAAGATCTGCAGCCGTTTCCGGTGCTGGGCATGCCGGGCTGGGACCCGGCCAATGCCGTTGCCACGTATTACGACAACACCCGGTATTTCCGACCCGGGCGCGGCTCGCACGGGAAAGGGAGCGAGGAGATGGCAAGGCGGGTGCGCTGAAACCGTGACGATAAGCGGGGTTATGCGCGGCCGGGACGCACCGTTGTCGAACAGTTTGCCTGTCCGTTGCACCAGTGGCGCGCGTCCAATGTGCCGTGTCGCGACATGCGAGACTACGGGTCTTCAAACAAGTCAACGCTTTAGCGCGGAATGATGGACTGGCATGCGGATTGCAAAATTGGAAATGTGCTGCATCGGATGATGCAACCTCCTCCTTACTTCGTCTTGGCGTTTGACGGGCCGCCTTCTTGGCGGCCTCTTTTTTTGCCTCTCAATTGCTTTTACTCGTACCCATGCCGGCCTCTGAAAAACTGATCGGCATTGATCACGACCAGATGATAGCGTTCGCCTTTGACCTTGCCGGCCAGCCAGGGACGGAGCAGGGCGAAGAGCTTCGGCTTATCCGCGAGTGTCGGCAGCGGCAGCCGTATTTCCTCCCCGGCGTTGTTGAGCCTGATGCTATACAACTCGCCTTCGGGGCGATCGCGTATCGCGAGGGCATTCCAATCCACCCGCGTGCCCGCGTGAATCCGCCGGCTGAGTTCGCCGGCGAGCAGCTGCAGTTCATCGACGATTGTCGCGCACGCCTCGCGTTTGTGTCCCAGTTCGACCTGTTCACGGAACTGAAATTCAAGCCCATCGTCTGTTTCGCAGATCGGCCCGGCCTGGCTGAATGACCAATGCGGCGTGACCCGACTACGCGTCCGCGATGTCGCCGTACCGGTCGCGCTGCCTGCCACGACTCCCGGTACCACGAGATCGGGATCACACAGGTTGAGACTGCAATAACGTTCTATGATGCGTTGTTCCAGCGCCGACTGTTCGCGCGGACGCGGGCCGTTCACCAGCACGGGCTTGCCGCCGACGACCAGATGCAGGCTGTTGTCCGGACCGGCCCGAACCTCGACCTCCGTCATTGCGGTAACACGGTCGGCCAGCGCGGCGTACTCGTTCGCCATCTGTTCGACCGCGGCCGACCAGCGGCGCAGATCACGACCGCGCGATCTTTCGCGCGGCTCCTGGCGGGCACGTTCGGCCTCCAACGCATAGGCATCAGCGAGTTCGACCAGCGCGGCATAGGCCAGGTCGGCCCGTAAAGGGCCGGGCTGATCGATCAGACTCAAGGCGAGCCGTGTCAGTGGTGGCGGCGAGGTGGCTGCCGAGAGCGGCGGTAGCGCGAACAGCAGCAGGCACAGCAACAGCCATCCGCGCTGACGAGCTCTCGCGGCGGAGAACCCACCAATGACGCATAGCCTGAGCATGAACTGAGGGAAGTGTGGCATGGGTGCGGTTCACTGTACGCGAAAACGTCGCCTGGCACAGCGGCTGTTATGTGATCCCGGATCGATATATTCCGTTCCTACGGATACACCCTGAACCCTGCGCGGAAAGGATCTATACTAATTCAATAAGGGATATCAGGTTTCGTCATACAGGGAGGCGTTATGGCTGAGTTCACTGTCAATACCCATCGATTCGATCCCTACAAGGATTTCAAGTTCCGTCTGAAGTGGGATGGTCGCTATGTCGCGGGTGTCAGCCGGGTCAGTGCCTTGAGCCGGCATACAGATGTCATCCATTTCCGCAACGGCGGTGACCCCAGTACCACGCGCGCATCACCGGGCGTTACCCGGTACGACCCTATAACGCTGGAGCGCGGTGTCACCCATGATCCGGAATTCGAACGCTGGGCGAACAAAGTCTGGAATTATGGCAGCGGTCTGGGCAGCGAGGTATCGCTGCGGGATTTCCGCAAGGATATCCAGCTGGAGTTGTACAACGAGGCCGGGCAACTGGTGATGGCTTATGTGATCCACCGTTGTTGGGTCAGTGAGTACGTGGCGCTGCCGGAACTGGATGCCAACGGCGCGTGTGTTGCCATCCAATCGATCACGCTGACGCACGAGGGCTGGGAACGTGATACGGCAGTGACCGAGCCGACCGAACCCAGCTACAGTCATCCGGAATGAGCAGGCCACAGACGTTGCAGGGCGGACTGATTCGAGTCGCGGAGCGGGGTGTGCAGCGACAGACGCTCAACTTTCAGTACAACCCTGAACAGATCTCAAGAACATTGCGGCCGGCCGGTACGCGTGGCGAGGTTTCCGAGTCGCTGCGATTCGAACTTGTATTCGATGCCGCCGATGCGCTCGCGCAGGGCGATCCCGGCGCGGTTGAATACGGGATCGCGCCGCAACTCGCGGCCTTGGTGCGGCTGCTGGAGAACAGCCGTGCCGCGCCGCGTAACTGGATCGAGCGCCTGTTGCCGCAGACGAACATGACACTGACGGTATTCGTCTGGGGCAATCGTCAGGCTGTCCCGGTCGGTGTGGAGAAACTGCATATCCGCGAGCGCCTGTTCGACAGCCGGCTCAATCCGATCCATGCTGTCGCGAGCGTCGAGCTGCGGGTGCTGGAGGCGCGTGAGCTGGTCGGTCATCGCTATGGTTTGGGGCTGCTGAACGCCTACCGCGCGGCCCGTCGCGACCTGGCCGACAGCAGCGGCTTCGGGCCGGGATGATAACTGCCTTACACAGTACTCAATGGCACTGTTCACGGAGACCGCACATGGATATACAAGACGAGATCGATGAGCTGATCGAAACATTGAAACGACAGCGGGATGAACTGAACCTGCAGATCCGCCTGGCCAGCATGGAGGCGCGCGAGGAATGGGCGCAGGCCGAACAGACCTGGGAAAAGTTCCGTGCCCGCACGGATGAACTCGGCGCGGTCGGCAAGGATGCATCCAGGGATGTTTTAACCGCCGCCGGTCTGCTCGGCGATGAACTCAAGACGGCCTATGAGAAGCTGCGCAAGACGTTGGAGAAGTAGCGACCGATTTTCGTCAGGCAATTTTCTGGGCGCTGTCACTCACGATCTGCAGCACCGCCCGCGCTGGTTTGGGGTGATAGGATGCGATCTTGCTTTCGATAATGTCCATGGTCGCGCGGCCGACATACTCGAAATCGGAATCCATTGTCTCGACCGCTTCCAGATAGCTGCGCGCAATCAGTCGGCCCAGTGGTTGCGGATTGTACAGCAGGCGTTTGATCACGAACGGGTTCAATGACAATGGATTGTAGTCCGGTTTGAGATAGCCCTGACCGATCAGCAGACGTTCGATGGGTGTGCCCGGCTGAATGCCGATGAAGAAAATGAACGGCAGCACG
>JBFEJM010000311.1:0-3532 GCA_041553175.1 Gammaproteobacteria bacterium
ATCCGCCGTGATCTGGCCGAGTTCGGCGTTGAATACGCCGAGTGGTTCTCCGAACGTTCGCTGACCGAGAACGGCACGGTGGCGCGCACCATCGAGCGGCTGAAGGACAGCGGGCATGTCTACGAAAAGGACGGCGCGCTCTGGTTCCGTTCCACCGATTATGGCGACGAAAAGGATCGCGTGGTCGTGCGCGACAACGGCCAGACCACCTATTTCGCCTCCGACATCGCCTATCACATGAACAAAATGGAGCGCGGCTATTCGCGCGTCATCGATGTGTGGGGCGCCGACCATCACGGTTATGTGCCGCGCGTGAAGGCGGCGCTCGCCGCCATCGGCAATGATCCGGCCAGGCTCGATGTACTGCTGGTGCAGTTCGCCATTCTCTATCGCGGCGGCGAGAAGGCACAGATGTCGACCCGCTCCGGGGAGTTTGTCACCCTGCGCGAGCTGCGCCACGAAGTCGGCAAGGATGCCTGCCGCTTCTTCTATGTCATGCGCAAGTGCGAACAGCACCTGGATTTCGATCTGGACCTGGCCAAGTCGGAGTCGGCCGACAATCCGGTCTATTACATTCAGTACGCGCACGCCCGCGTGATGAGCGTGCTCAAGCAGCTGAACGAGAAGGGCATGCAGTGGAATCAGGCCGAGGGCGCGGCCAATCTGCAGCGCCTGACCGAGTCGCACGAAACGGCGCTGATGGTCAGCCTGTCGCGCTACCCGGAAGTGGTCGAGGCCGCCGCGATGAATCACGAGCCGCATCAGATCGCGCATTTCCTGCGTGAGCTGGCCAACGACTTCCATACCTATTACAACGCGCATCAGTTCCTGGTCGACGACAGCGCGCTGCGCAACGCGCGGCTGACGCTCATTCAGGCCACCCGTCAGGTCCTGGCCAACGGTCTCGGCCTGCTCGGCGTATCGGCTCCGGACAGTATGTAACCCAAGCGGCGACACGCACACAGCGGACCGCAGCGTATTCACAGCGCAGCAGGCAATGCCAAGAGATTACAAACACAGGGCGAACAGTCGCAGGAAGCGTTCGACGACACCGGGATGGGTGTGGCTGCTGGCCGGTCTCGCCATCGGGCTGTTCATCGCCTTTCTCGCCTACCTGCAATTGCGCACCGCCGAGCCGGCGCAGCAATCCGCCCCGATCGCAACGCCCAAGCCGGCACCGGAACCACGCGAGGTGCGCAAACCGAAACCCGCACCGGTACCGCCGCCACCCAAGCCACGCTTCGACTTCTATACCATCCTGCCGGAAATGGAAGTGGTGGTACCGGAGCAGGAGATCACCGGCAAGCCGCGCGAAGGCGTGCGCCAGGTCGAGGCCCCTGGCGTTTATATATTGCAGGTCGGGTCGTTCCGCACCCTGCAACAAGCCGATCAGCTCAAGGCCAAGCTTGCGCTGCTCGGTCTGCAGGCCGGCATTCAGACCGTCACCATCAATGAACGCGAGATCTGGCATCGCGTGCGCGTCGGGCCGTTCAAGGATCTGTCGACCCTCAACGGCGCCCGCGCGCGACTGAAGGAGAATCAGATCGACGCCATTCTGCTGCGCGTCGGTGAAGGCTGATTCAGTGCAGTACTCACCCACCCCTCGGTGACAGAGCTCACATGATCGCTACCAGCGAATCATGATCCAATAATTGGCACACAATCTGCAACGCTATAGCCGAACCCACAACCGCCCGGAACGGGCAGGATGGAGGCAAACATGGCGAAGCATGTCCCTCTACAGATGTTGATGGTCACTCTCACTGACGGCCGTCGCGGTCTGTTCATCGGCGTCCCGCTGATCGAACAGCATGAAGCACAGCACAGCACCGAGGTCGAGGAGATCTGGTTCTCGGATGTGCGCGAGCTGTCGAATCAGCTGACGCTGGAACAGTTGCTGGAAATGGTGCGGGAACAGAACTGCCGCTGCGGCAAGCGCGTGAACTGACACCGGCCGATACAGGCATAAACGTTTATCTTCCACGTCACTGACGCGGAAGCGGCTGCTTCAATCGCCGAACCGGTAATGCTTGCGTACCGGCACCCGAATATCCCAGGTGCAGGACATGCCCGCCGGGAAGGTCACCAGATCGCCTTGTCTGATGTGCACGGATGCACCACCGTCGGGCGTCACTACGACCTCACCTTCCAGCAAATAGCAGATCTCGGTCGCGTCATAGGTCCAGGGAAAGGTGGACACTTCTTTTTCCCAGATGGGCCAGGCGTCGACACCCATTTGGGCAAGACGGACGTTATCGGGATTGGATTCGACCTTTACATTACTCATCGCCGGCTGTCCTTGTACTGCAGTCTGATTGGCATGCCTGTTATGCCCAAGCATAGCCAACTATACTTCGCAGTCTCAAGTGCGCTCACCATCACCTATAGATACCGTCACAGCCCATGAACTGCCGCTCCCATTGCGCCGCCTGCTGCATAGCGCCCTCCATTACCAGCCCGATTCCCGGCATGCCGAACGGCAAACCCGCCGGTGTGCGCTGCGTACAGCTGACGGATGATCTGCAATGCGCCATCTTCGATCGGCCCGAGCGGCCGGCGTTCTGTTCCAGTCTCAAGGCGACGGCGGAGATGTGTGGGAAGGATCGCGCGGATGCCATGGAGAGATTGAACCGGTTGGAGGTTGCGACGCGGCCTTAGTGGATTGCCGCCTCACGCCAAGTGAGGACAGTCAGCAGGATCCGTCATTGCTTCGCTGTGCCCGCACTGGTGAAAAATACGAGTCAGCGCCTTCGCGTTGTTCGGGATCTTATTCGTATTTTTCAATTTTTCTACAGATGCAGAATCTTCATCACCGGCTCATTGAGCTTGGGATCTTCGCTGAAGCCGGCGACGACCAGCACTTTGTGGCCCTCGCGAGCGATCGCACTCTGGGCCGCGACCCGCTCGCACAGATGTTTCCAATCGTGACTATCGGCATCGGCCACATGCATGGGCAGAATACCCCAGTGCAG
Source organism: Gammaproteobacteria bacterium (assembly GCA_041553175.1). Classification (GTDB taxonomy): domain Bacteria; phylum Pseudomonadota; class Gammaproteobacteria; order Thiohalobacterales; family Thiohalobacteraceae; genus JAHJQQ01. Next base: position 2,973 of record JBFEJM010000311.1, read on the forward strand.
CGCAATGCGGCGGCAGATCGTCTCGCGTGAGGTAACGCCGAACATGGGCGCGGTGGCACGGTGCGCGGACATGATGCGCGCCGTCGTGCCGGTCAAGGTGGGGATGATCAGCGCCGCCAGCCGCAGATCGCGCGCCAGCTCCACCGCGGCATGACCCACCGCCTCGCGCACGCTGTGTTTCTTTTCGTGCCGATCCTGAATCGCGCCGCTGACAAACTGGCCGGCGTTCCATTGATGATTTTCGATTTCGCGCAGGATGCGGTCCATGGTCTGCACGGCCTCGACCGGGAATTTTCCGCTCGCGGTTTCGCCCGACAGCATCACCGCATCGGCACTGGATAGCGCCGCGCTGGCGACATCGCCGACCTCCGCCCGGGTCGGGCGCGCCGCAGTGAGCATGGATTCGAGCATCTGCGTCGCGACGATCACCGGCACAGCGCTTTGACGCGCACGGTCGATCAGATCGCGCTGAATGAGCGGCACCTGTTCCGCCGGCAGCTCGATACCCAGATCGCCGCGCGCCACCATGATGCCGTAAGACGCCTCGATGATCTCATCGA
>JBFEJM010000312.1:0-3529 GCA_041553175.1 Gammaproteobacteria bacterium
GATGGTGGCCAGGGACGGAATCGAACCGCCGACACGGGGATTTTCAATCCCCTGCTCTACCAACTGAGCTACCTGGCCCCGGAAGAACGCGTATTAAACCGGCCGGACCCGGTTAAGTCAATGTCTGGAGGGGGCTTTGGGGGAAATTTGGCCTTAAAACATTCGGCGCATTACGGCCTGTGGCCTAATGCGCCCTACCTCAGTTCCGTAGGGCGCAATAAGCGCAGCGCATTGCGCCGAATGCCGGCGCTATTTCCCGTACTGGGTCTCCAGATACGTCCGGTATTCGCCCGAACGGACCCGGTCACACCAGTCCAGGTTGTCCAGATACCAGGCCAGGGTCGCCTCGATGCCGGTCTCGAACTGGTGCGCGGGGGTCCAGCCCAGCTCGGACTTCATCTTCGATGAATCAATCGCATAGCGGCGATCATGGCCGGGACGGTCTTTGACGAAGGTGATCAGCTCGCGATAGGGCCTGGGGCCGGGCTTCAACACGTCAAGGCGATCGCAGATCAGATTCACGATATCGATGTTGGCCCACTCGTTGTTGCCGCCGATGTTGTACACCTCGCCCAAACGGCCGCGCTCGAGGACGGCCTCAATGCCGCTGCAGTGGTCCTCGACATAGAGCCAGTCGCGAATGTTCCGGCCATCGCCATAGATCGGCAGCGCCTTGCCTTCCAACGCGTTCAGGGTCACCAGCGGAATGAGCTTTTCCGGGAACTGGTAGGGGCCGTAGTTGTTGGAACAGTTGGTGGTCACCGTCGGCAGGCCGTAGGTGTGATGATAGGCGCGGACCAGGTGATCCGACGACGCCTTGGAAGCCGAGTAGGGACTGTTGGGTGCGTACTGATGGGTCTCCGTGAAGGGGGGGTCGTCCGGGGCCAGGCTGCCATAGACCTCGTCGGTGGACACATGCAGGAAGCGGCAGTTGCCGACGCCGGGCTCCCACACCGCGCGCGCGACTTCAAGCAGATTGAAGGTGCCGTTGACGTTGGTCTGAATGAAGGCCTCGGGCCCCAGAATGGACCGATCGACATGCGACTCGGCGGCGAAGTTCACCACAGTGTCGATCTGTTCGTCGCGAAACAGCGTGGCGACCAGATCACGGTCGCCGATATCACCCTGCACGAAACGGTAGTTGGGTCGATCCTCTATATCACGCAGGTTTTCCAGATTGCCGGCATAGGTCAGCGCATCCAGATTGATCAGGCGATCGTTCGAGTGTTTCTCCAGCCAATAGCGCACGAAATTCGAACCAATGAATCCGGCGCCGCCGGTGACCAGTAACCGCTTCATGCCTTGAGCTCCCGCAACATTGTTTTTAGTGATTCGCGCCAGTGCGGAATCGACCGCGCCAACGCAGCGCGAATCTTATTTTTGTCCAGTACCGAATAGGCCGGCCGCCGTGCCGGTGCGGGATAGGCCGAGCTCGGAATCGGCCTCACCCGCTGTGCCTTGACCGGAAAGCCCAGCGTGCGTGCCTCGTCGAGAATGGCGACGGCAAAGTCATACCAGGAGGCGACGCCTTCATTGGTGAAGTGGTAACAGCCTTTGGCATCCTGTTCGAGCAATGTTATCAGCGCATCGGCTATATCACCTGTCCAACTCGGTGTGCCGATCTGATCATCGACCACGGTCAGTTCATCGCGTTCGGCCGCGAGTCGCAGCATAGTCTTGACGAAATTGTGTCCGTGCACGCCGTAGACCCAGGCCGTGCGCAGAATCACCGCATCGGGCGATACTGCGCGCACTGCCTGTTCCCCTTCCCATTTGGAGCGCCCATAGACACCCAGCGGATTGGGAACGTCGTCTTCCCCATAGGGGTGCGATTGACTGCCGTCAAATATAAAGTCGGTCGAGATGTGAATGAGCCTGCCGCCGTAACCGGCCACCGCCTCGGCCACGGCACGCGCGCCATCGCGGTTGATGGCGAACGCGAGATCGGACTCAGACTCGGCCTTGTCGACTTGTGTGTGCGCCGCGCAGTTGATCACCCAATCGGCACGTGCGCCGGCAATCGCGGTGCGTAATTTATCGGGCTGGGTGAAGTCGGCGTCTTTTTGCGTGAACGCCAGCGGCTCATGCCCCGCAGCGGCAAGACGCAGACACAACTCCGTTCCGAGCTGTCCGTCGCCGCCCGTCACCAGAACCTTCATGCACCCTCCACATAGGTCGGCAGGGCGGCATCCAGATCGCGCAGCCGCGGGTTGCGCTGATCCTTGTCCGACAGGCGGAAATCCATACCCGGGTCCGGCCAGACAATACCGATGTCAGGATCATTCCAGATCACGCCACACTCGTCGTCCGGCGCGTAGTAGTCGGTGCACTTGTAGAGGAAGTCGACCCGTTCGCTGAGGGTGCAGAAGCCATGCGCGAAACCCGGCGGCACATAGAGCTGTCGAAAATTCTCCTCGCTCAGCGTCACACCCACCCACTTGCCGAAACTGGGCGAGCCCTTGCGAATATCGACCGCGACATCGAACGCAACACCCTGCGTCACCCGCACGAGTTTGCCCTGCGGCCGGCACAACTGATAGTGCAGTCCACGCAGGATACCGGGGCCCGAACGCGAATGATTGTCCTGCACGAACGGCAGACCGATACCAGCCTTTGCGTAGCGTTCCGCATGGAAGGTCTCCTGAAAGAAACCGCGTTCATCACCGTGCACGGTCGGCTCGATGATCAATACGCCGGGCAGGTCGGTCTCAACAACCTTCATCGACCACCCCGGCTTTCCTCAAGCACTTCATTCAGGTAACGACCGTAACCGCTGTTGATCAGCGGCTTGGCGAGGCGCTCCAACTGTTCGGCCGAGATATACCCCATACGGAAGGCGATCTCTTCGACACAGCAGACCTTGAGGCCCTGCCGTTGCTCGATCGCCTCGATGAAATTCGCCGCCTGCAACAGGGACTCGTGCGTACCGGTATCCAGCCAGGCCGTACCGCGCCCGAGCACCTCGACACGCAGGTTGCCCTGTTCGAGATAGGTACGGTTCACATCAGTGATTTCAAGCTCGCCACGCGGCGAGGGCTTGAGCGCCTTCGCGATATCGACCACCTGGTTGTCATAGAAATACAGACCGGTCACCGCATAATGCGAGCGTGGCTGCTTCGGTTTTTCGACGATACTGATGGCATTGCCCTGCGCATCGAACTCGACCACACCATAACGTTCGGGGTCTCGCACGCGGTAGGCGAATACGGTTGCGCCTTGATCGATCTGGGCGGCACGTTTGAGATTGGTACCCAGGCCGTGTCCGTAAAAGATGTTGTCGCCGAGCACCAGCGAACTGGGCTGGCCGGCAACGAAGTGTTCGCCGATCAGGAAGGCCTGCGCCAAACCGCCAGGCGTCGACTGCTCGGCATATTGAATGTTCAATCCGAAATGGCTGCCGTCGGCCAGCAGGCGCTGGAAATGCGGTAAGTCATGCGGGGTCGATATCACCAGCACATCGCGAATACCGGCCAACATCAGTGTCGCCAGCGGATAATAGATCAGCGGCTTGTCATACACCGGCATGAGC
>JBFEJM010000313.1:0-3529 GCA_041553175.1 Gammaproteobacteria bacterium
CCAATCGACACTGCCTGGAATATACCGTGGTGCAATACACTCCCAAAATCCGTAAAGGTATTCGTGAGATAGAGATAGGTCACGGTGATCACGGCCGTTATACCAAGCACGGTCAGATACGTCTGAACCTCTGAATCGTGTATATAGGGCCGCAGGCTGATGGAACGCCAGGCGGTGAAATGCAACGCGAAGTTGATCCCGGACAACAGCATGAAAACAACAGCCACACCCTCGATCAGCGGATTGTTGAAATATCCGATACTCAGATCGTGGGTGGAAAAACCCCCGATCGCGACCGTCGAGAAACTGTGCGCGATTGCGTCGAAGGGCTGCATGCCGGCAAACCAGTAACCTGTGGCGCAGGCTATCGTCAATCCGAGATAGATATACCACAGCGCCTTGGCGGTCTCGGTGATGCGCGGGGTGAGCTTCGAATCCTTCATCGGACCCGGGGTCTCGGCACGATACAGCTGCATACCACCGATACCGAGCATAGGCAGTACGGCGACCGCCAGGACGATAATGCCCATGCCGCCAAGCCACTGGAGTTCCTGCCGGTAGAACAGAATGGAACGTGGCAGGTGATCGAGCCCGCTGATCACCGTTGCACCCGTGGTCGTCAGTCCGGAGATCGACTCGAATACGGCATCGGTGACCGACATCACCGGCTGTTCGGACAGGATAAATGGCATCGCACCGACCAGCCCCAACACCAGCCAGAACAAGACCACAACCAGGAACCCATCCCGCAGGCGCAATTCACGCCGCCGGTTGCGCACCGGCAACCAGAACAGGAATCCTGAAATCAAGACCAGCGCAAAGCCGTCCAGAAACGCACTGGCAGCACCATCGTCATACAGTGCGGATACCGCAACCGGCGGCAACATGGTAGTGCTGAATATCATCAGCAGCAGACCCAGAATACGTTGGATACTCTGGTATTGCATGGCTTAGCCCCACCGTATCAGCTGCATCGATATGGATCCCGCCGCGTTTGCGCTGGCACCTGCAAGGACATTCAGCGAAAGCAGTATCGGAAACATAGCAAACAGACTCAGAGAAAGGTCACGCTGACCTGGAACAGCCGCTCAACTTCTGAAATTCGGCGCTTATCCACCAGGAACAGTATGACGTGATCGCCACTTTCGATCACAGTATCGTGATGGGCGATGATCACATCTTCCCCACGCACGATGGCACCGATAGTCGTGCCCGGCGGCAGCTTGATATCCTCCAGCGAACGGCCCACCACCTTGGAATTGCTTCGATCACCGTGCGCAACCGCCTCGATCGCTTCGGCGGCACCGCGCCGCAACGAATGCACCGCCACCACATCGCCGCGCCGGACATGCGTCAGCAGGCTGCCTATCGTCGTCTGCTGCGGCGACAAGGCGATATCGATCGCCTCGCTATGCACCAGATCGACATAGGATGCACGATTGATCAACGACATGACTTTGCGTGCGCCGAGGCGTTTGGCCAGCATCGCCGACAGGATATTTGCCTCTTCATCGTTGGTCAGCGCGCAAAAGACATCGGTATTCTCTATATTCTCTTCGAGCAGCAATTCCTCGTCAGCCGCATCGCCCAACAGCACGATAGTCTTTTCCAGTCGCTCTGACAGCATCCGCGTGCGTTCGGTGTTGCGATCAATCAGCTTGACCTGATAACGCCCCTCCAACGCCTCCGCCAGGCGCATACCGATATTGCCGCCGCCAGCGAGGATGATTCGTTTAACGGGCTTGTCTTCGCGCCGGAGTTCGTTCATTACCGGTTGGATATTTTTTCGGGCCGCGACAAAGAACACCTCGTCATCCACTTCGATGACGGTATCGCCTTCCGGAATGATGGGTTTGCCGCGACGGAAAATCGCAGCCACGCGCGCTTCAACCTTCGGCATATGTTCACGCAGTGCGCGCAGTTCCTGCCCAACCAATGGGCCGTCATAGTAGGCGCGCACTGCCACCAGCTGCACCTTGCCACCTGCGAAATCCAGCACCTGCAAGGCACCGGGATGATCGATCAGCCGCTGCACATACTCGGTGACCAGCTGTTCCGGACTGATGAGCACATCGATCGGCAGGGCGTCCTGACTGAACAGGCGCGGCTGGCTGAGAAATTCAGACGCACGCACGCGCGCGATTTTTGTTGGCGTATGGAAGAGTGTGTAGGAGACCTGGCAGGCGATCATGTTGGTCTCGTCGCTGTTGGTAACGGCGATAACCATATCGGCGTCTTCGGCACCGGCCCGGATCAACACTTCCGGATGCGCCGCATGCCCCACAATCGTACGGATATCCAGCCTGTCCTGCAGTTCCTGCAATACCTGCGCATTGGCATCGACGACCGTTATATCGTTGAACTCGCTGGCCAGATTGTGTGCAACCGACGCACCGACCTGCCCTGCACCCAGAATGATGATCTTCATGGCGGCGACCTTTTATGGAGCCTGTGTATGGCACATGCCGACGCGTTGCACGCAATTGTCGCGCTGACCAGAATAATTACTTGCCTTTGGCGTCGATACCCAGCGCCTTGAGCTTTCGATAGAGATGCGTCCGTTCCATTCCGACCCGCTTGGCAAGCTTACCGACACTACCGCCGACATCCTGCAGCTGATGTTCGAGATAAGCCTTTTCGAATTGTTCGCGCGCCTCGCGCAAAGGCAGATCGAAGGAACTTGCTCCCGCCCCACCCAATACCGCGGCCGCGGCCTGGGCACCCAAGGCCGAATCAACCTCATCCACAGTGACTTCTTCGCCCGCACCGAGTATCAGCAGACGCTGCACCAGATTCTTCAACTCGCGCACATTGCCCGGCCATGTGTGGTTACGCAGGCGATTCTGCGCGGCCACCGAAAAATGCCGGTATGGCAATGATTCCTGCCGGACAAAGAAGTCGACGTAGTAATTCAGCAAATCCGGAATGTCTTCACAGTGCTCGGCCAACGGCGGAACCTTCAGTGGAACGACATTCAGGTGATAGTACAGATCCTCGCGGAATCGCCCCGCCGCCACTTCCTGAGCCAGATCACGATGCGTGGCAGCGACCATCCTGACATCCACGTGCACGGACTCGCTGCCGCCCACCCGCAGGAAGGAACGCGTCTCCAGCACCGACAGCAGCCGGGCCTGCGTCTGTTCGTCCATATCCGCGATATCGTCCAGGTACAGAGTGCCGCCGTTGGCCTGCTCGAAGCGCCCATAGCTAAGCCGCCCGCTCTCTTCGCTGCCGAACAGTTCGATTGCCGACGTGTGCGGCGACATCGAGCCGACGCCGACCTCGACAAAGGGACCCTGGCGACGCTGACTCTGATTGTGCAGATAGTTGGCGAATGTCTTCTTGCCGGCACCCGGTTCGCCCGTAATCAACACCCAGCTGTCGTGCTGGGCGATGCGACGGGTCTGTTCCCGCAAACGTTGCATGATATCGCTACGGCCAACCGGCTCCGGAACCTTGTGTTCGTACCGCTTCAGACCGGCGTTTTCACGCAACAGCTGGTCGGCTTCCAGGGCGCGCTCGACCGTCA
>JBFEJM010000314.1:0-3508 GCA_041553175.1 Gammaproteobacteria bacterium
ACTTTCTTTTCGTATTTGGTGGCGTTCTGGAATAACTCCATTTGCGCGATGGTCTGGTTGCTGAACGAGGCCGACATCACGAACGAGGGGTGGCCGGTGGCGCAGCCGAGGTTCACCAGCCGGCCTTTGGCCAGAATTATGATCTTCTTGCCATCGGGGAAGATGACATGATCGACCTGCGGCTTGATTTCTTCCCACTGATACTTTTCCAGACCGGCGATATCGATCTCGGAATCGAAGTGGCCGATGTTGCAGACAATGGCCTCGTTCTTCATGGCAGCCATGTGGTCATGCACGATCACGTTTTCGTTGCCGGTGGTGGTGACGAAGATATCACCCTGTTTGCAGGCATCGTCCATGTTGACGACGCGATAGCCTTCCATTGTCGCCTGCAGCGCACAGATCGGGTCGATCTCGGTGACCAGTACTGTTGCACCCATACCGCGAAAGGCCTGGGCGCAGCCCTTGCCGACGTCGCCGTAGCCGAGCACCACGCAGATCTTGCCGGCGATCATCACGTCGGTCGCGCGTTTGATGCCATCGAGCAGCGATTCGCGACAGCCGTACAGGTTGTCGAACTTGCTCTTGGTCACCGAGTCGTTGACGTTCATGGCCGGCCACAGCAGTTCGCCGCGTTCCTGCATCTGATACAGACGATGCACGCCGGTGGTGGTTTCCTCGGTCACGCCTTTGACGCCTTTGCCGATCGTGGTCCATTTCTTCGGATTGGCGGCGAGGCTCTTCTTGCACAGATTCAGGAACACCTTCCACTCTTCATTGGCGCCCGCCTTGGCGTCCGGCACTTTGCCTGCGGTCTCATACTCGGTGCCCTTGTGCACCAGCATGGTGGCGTCGCCGCCGTCGTCGAGGATCATGTTCGGACCTTTGCCGTCGGGCCAGGTCAGCGCCTGCTCGGTGCACCACCAGTATTCCTCCAGCGTCTCACCCTTCCAGGCGAACACCGGAATGCGCGCGGCGGCGATGGCGGACGCGGCGTGATCCTGAGTGGAGAAGATATTGCACGATGCCCAGCGCACCTCGGCGCCCAGTTCGACCAGCGTCTCGATCAGCACGGCGGTCTGGATGGTCATGTGCAGGGAACCGGAAATGCGCGCACCCTTGAGCGGCTGCTGTTTGGCGAATTCCTCGCGCAGTGCCATAAGACCGGGCATTTCGGTCTCGGCGATGGCGATTTCCTTGCGGCCCCAATCGGCCAGTTTGATGTCGGCTACTTTGTAGTCGGTGAAGTTCGGATCGGTAACTGCGTTCATGTAAATGACTCCTTTACAGAACGAGCGCCGTTGTTAATGGCCTCAACTCCGAGCCTGGCAGGGCTGACCCTGTTGCAACGCTCCTCGAAGAGAGGGATGGGTGGTGAAACAATTCTCTAAACGCCAAGGCGCCCCCTCGATCAATAAAGGGGCGCGCAAAGCAAAATCTCGCTCAATGCACTTCATGTAGGCCGTAATGCACCGAATGAATTCTTCGGTCTCGCGACGGCTTACTTTAACTCATTCGGTGCAATACACTGCGCTATTGCACCCTACACAAAAAATCTCTTCGCGCGCTTTCGGCGCCTTAGCGTTGAATATATCCTTTACAGCCCCGCGCCCGCGCGCAGGATGTCCGCCTTGTCGGTACGTTCCCACGGCAGATCGAGATCCTCGCGTCCGAAGTGGCCGTAGCTCGCGGTCTGGCGATAGATCGGCCGCAGCAGATCGAGCATGGTGATGATACCCCAGGGACGCAGATCGAAATGTTCGCGCACCAGCTTCACGATCTTGCTGTTGTCGACCTTGTTGGTACCAAAGGTTTCGACGGTGATCGATGTCGGTTCGGCCACACCGATGGCATAGGACACCTGAATCTCGCAGCGCTCGGCGAGGCCGGCGGCGACAATGTTCTTGGCGACATAACGTCCCGCGTAAGCGGCCGACCGGTCGACCTTGGACGGATCCTTGCCGGAGAAGGCGCCACCGCCGTGGCGGGCCATGCCGCCATAGGTATCGACGATGATCTTGCGCCCGGTCAGGCCGCAGTCGCCCATCGGGCCGCCAATGACGAACTTGCCGGTCGGATTGATGTGCACGCGGGTGTCCTTGTGCATCCAGTCCTTCGGCAGTACCGGCTTGATGATGACGTCCATGACGGCATCGCGCAGATCCTTATCCGAAATCTCCGGCGCATGCTGGGTCGACAGCACCACGGCGTCGCAGGCCACCGGCTTGCCGTGCTCGTAGCGGAAGGTCACCTGGCTCTTGGCATCGGGGCGCAGCCAGGGCAGTTCACCGTTCTTGCGCACCTCGGCCTGACGCCGCACCAGCCGGTGCGCGTAATTGATCGGTGCCGGCATCAGCGCGTCGGTTTCATTGGTGGCGTAGCCGAACATGAGGCCCTGATCACCGGCGCCCTGGGACTCGCGATCACCGCGGTCGACGCCCTGATTGATGTCGGGCGACTGCTGGCCCAGTGCGTTCAGCATCGCACAGGTGGTACCGTCAAAGCCGATGTCGGAGCTGGTGTAGCCTATGTCCAGAACGACGTCGCGCACGATCTTTTCGTATTCGATATTCTTGGCCTGAGTGGTGATCTCGCCGGCGAGCACCACCATGCCCGTCTTGGTCAGGGTTTCACAGGCGACGCGCGCATGCGGGTCCTGATCGATAATCGCGTCGAGGATGGCATCCGAAATCTGGTCCGCCATTTTATCGGGATGGCCCTCGGAGACCGACTCGGAGGTGAATAGGTAGTCTTGACTCATGCGCGTGAATTCCCTGGAACGTTAGTTGTAATTAGAAGCTTGGCGATAAGGCGGGTAAGTTTACTGGTATCGGGCCGCCTAGGCGAGCCCGGCGAGTGTGCGAATCGGCTGGACAGCGCGCCGCACTTTATATATTGGTACTCTCGAAGCCGCTATCAAGGAGTAGGCACATGGTGAGTCTGGAAACACCCGTATGCGAATTCGGCCTGCCGGCCATCGATTTCGCCCTGCCGGGCATAGACGGCGAGGTCTGGTCATTGGCGGAATGCCGGGGTGAAAAGGGGCTGCTGGTGATGTTCATCTGCAATCACTGCCCGTACGTCAAGGCGGTGCTCGATCGTCTCATCCGCGATACCCGCGAACTGCGCGGCCACGGCATCAACAGTGTGGCGATCATGTCCAACGATCCGACTGATTATCCCGAAGATTCCTTCGATAATATGAGGAAGATCGCGCGCGAGATGGATTTCCCGTTTCCGTACCTGCTGGATGAGACCCAGGCCGTGGCCAAGGCCTACGGTGCGGTCTGCACCCCCGATTTCTTCGGCTACAACGCCGATCTGAAGCTGCAGTACCGCGGTCGGCTGGATGCGAGCCGCAAGGAGACGGCGCCCCCGGATGCCCGCCGCGACCTGTTCGAGGCCATGGTGGAAGTGGCCCGGACCGGTCACGGGCCAGTCAAGCAGATTCCCAGCATGGGCTGTTCCATCAAATGGATGACGGACTGAGCCACCAGGCATGGGGTAC
>JBFEJM010000315.1:0-3499 GCA_041553175.1 Gammaproteobacteria bacterium
CTGGTATTTGAATCGTCTGAAGCGACCGTGGAGACGTCGGTACGTGCCGCGGCCGCGCTGTTCGGGCATCTGCGTCGACTGGGTTGCGGAACCGCGCTTGAGCATTTCGGCGCAAGCCTGAGTGGTACGCAGTTACTGACGCATCTTCCGGTTGACTATGTGAAGATCGATGGCTCGTTCGTGCGCGATCTGGTCAGGAACCAGGCCAATCGGGACAGCGTGCGCAGCATACTCACGCAAGCGGGTGAATCGGGATCGATGGTGATTGCGGGCTTTGTCGAGGATGCCGCCAGTCTATCCGCGCTCTGGCAGTGCGGGGTTCATTTCATCCAGGGGAATTTCCTGCAGGAGCCCGACGAGAGACTGGGTTTCGATTTCAGCGACGAACTGCACGGCTGACGTTTGTCAGGCGGAGCGCAGATCCAGAAACCGACGCATCAACGCGCTGTTGTAATGAATCAGACTGCGCAGTTGTTTGGGTAGATTCAATGCCAGGCGCTGCTCCAGTTTCCGTGCCGGTTCCCTCAGGGCCTTGAGTTCGTGACGCGTATAGCTTTGCTCGAGACCCAATGCGATCAGGTTGGCGCGCTGTTCGACCGGTAGCCGCAACACCTGTCCTGCAAATCCCCGTTCCAGATTGCCCAGGACCGTCTTCAGCGAGGCATTGGGCGTCGCCCAGAGATTCATCGATAACACCCCCCCACTACCCAGGATGCGATGGCAGGCGGCGTGAAATTCCTTTTCACACACGCTCGGATGTACCCCGCTGCTGTCAAACGCATCAATCAGAATCAGATCATAAGACCGGTCGCGGCAGTTCTTGACGTACTGTGTGCCGTCGCCGATGTGTATCGTCATGCGCGCGTCCTGCGGCAGCCCGAAATAGCGTCGGGCCAGCTCGACAACGCTGGTACGGGACTCGACGCAGTCGATCTCGAGAACGGGGTAGTGATGCAACAGGAAGCGTGCCAGCGAGCCGCCGCCCAGGCCGATCATCAACACACGGCGCGGCTCAGGCCGAAACAGCAGGGCCGCCAGCATGCTGCGGGTGTAGCCCAGCGTCAGCGCGATCGGATCGCGCAGCGACATGCTGCTCTGTCGCGCACGGGTGCCGAAATACAGCGAGCGGGTATCGGCGTCGTCTATGACTTCAACGATGCCCTGATCATCGTGCTGGGCAAAGATCAGTATGCCGCGGTCGGTCAACATACATTCATCTGAAAAAAATGCCGGGTGGGAGCCCGGCATGTGACGGAGGAGTAAGCTGAACAGCGGGTCAGGCGGCGGTTCTCTGGAAGGAACCGGTTACCGACTTGTCGCTGGAATTATCGTCTTTGTCAGCGACCGCCTGGGCCAGGCTGATGCTGTCCAGGTAATCGTAGATCTGATGGCTGAGCTGATCCCACAGCTGCAGGCTCTTGCCACGCGTCTCACCTTCGGTCGTCGCGGCACTGTCGACCGGGCGGGAGGCTTCATCTACGGTTTCGTCCACGGCCCGAAGAATGTCGGCAACGCTGATTTCGCTGGCGGGACGGCGCAGGCAGTAACCGCCACCCGGACCGCGCAGACCGGTGACCAGGCCACGCTTGCGCAGCAGCGCGAACAGTTGTTCGAGATAAGACACGGAAATGGACTGCTCGACAGAAATGTCTGCGAGGGTCACCGGACCCTGCTTATGGCGCAGCGCAAGTTCCATCATAGCGGTAATTGCATAACGTCCTTTTGTCGAAAGTTTCATGGCTGACCTCACACTCATTGACTTGCTGATATTGGAATCAAGTCGAGTAAAACCCGGCTCGTATGGATAGAAATTTTAGCGATTGTTGACTGATTTGGTCAAGATTGACCGGGTGCGGGCGAGGGGGTGAAACGGGATTCCATGGGGTCGGTGCGGCACTTTAAGTATTGTAATACATGCGCTTATTACAATCGTGAACAAATTGTATATTTTGCTGTGCGGGATTTATTCCAGATGAAATCAGCGGTCAAGATTCGACTTATTTGGGGTTTTAGCGGATGGTTCAGGCCACCATGCGGGCGAGATCATCCAGTTCCGTATTGCCCTCCCACAAGGCTTCAGCGGTAGCGATGACCTGGGCTTCGTTCAAGCCGAGCATCTCCAGGCTGAAACTAGGCAGATCGGTTGTATGGTTGGTACCGATACCGTACCGCGCCAGCAACCGATTGGCGACCAGCACCAACTGCGAGTAGATGGCGTGGTCGCCCCAGTAGTTTTCCTCGTGATGGCGTCGCGCTGCCGTTATCAGTTCATCCGGCAGGTGCCAGGCGGACAGTAACCAGGCGCCAATCTGATCATGACCCACGCCGAGCACATACTTCTCAACCGTTTCCACCGGTAGATCGGGGTTGGCGGCCAGGTAGCGGTTGAGCAGGAAGAATTCGGTCTGGAACGCGTGCCCCAACAGCAGCATGCCCAGGTTGTGCAGCAGACCGGCCAGGTAGGCAGTGCCGCGCTTGGGCCGAATGTCATTCGGCATCAGCGTCGACAGTCGTTCGACCAGTGCCGCAGCATAGACGGAATGGCGCCAGAAGGCCTCGAGTCCCAGCGGGCCGTCCTGCGGGACCTGCAGTGACTTCCCGACCGTGATGCCGAGGGCGAGATTAAGCACGAAATCAAATCCCAGCACGCGCGCGATTGCGCCCTTGAGATCTTTTATTTTCCCCGGGTAACCATATAAGGACGAGTTGGCGTAGCGCATGATACGCGCGGCCAGCGGCGCGTCCTGTTCGATGATCCTGGCCAGGTCGCGGGCATCTGCGCGCGGATTGGCGGCGAGTTCAAGTATTTCCAGTGCCGCTCCGGGCAGGGCGGGCAGGTCATGGAATTCCTCGACCCGGCGCTTGATGCGCGCGGGTGTGAACTGTTCGACGGTGCTGCTCAGTGCCCGGGTCGGATCTTCCTTGTGCAGTGCCTTCAACGGGTGCGAGAAGCGGCCGATGTGGGCGTCCGGCAGCAGGCGCAGAAACTCATGCCGGTCGATTCTGATAATGCTGGTGTGACTGCCGGGTTCCAGGTAGAGGGTTTCCTGTTCAAGCAGTGATTTGTCGATGATCACGTCCAGGCCATACGCGTTGCCGAGGGGAGGACAGCAGTGCGATTCGCAATCATCGAAGACATTGACCAACTGGTCGGCCGGCACCGGTTCCAATTCGCGATTGAGCGATTGACACAGGGCGCTGAAATCGAGCAGATGATTGTTCGGTAGAATGGCCATCAGCGGCCCTTTGGCGTCCACCAGGACCAGGGCGCGCATGAGCTGATTCTCTGCGATACCGCAGATCTGCGCGGTCTGCGTCAGGGTTTTGGTGCGCGGGTGCGCGAGCAGCGTGAATTGGGCGCGCTGTTCGGTCAGGAAATTTTCCAGTGTTGCTGGCAACATAGTGGTCCCTCCGGCCGGGATCCAAGTTGGTGATTTTTTGACCAGTCAAAGCAATATCTGGGCCGGACCAATAAAAATCTATTTACATCATGTAATTA
>JBFEJM010000316.1:0-3493 GCA_041553175.1 Gammaproteobacteria bacterium
ACGGCCACTACCAGCAGGCGCAGTGTTGTGCTGCGACCCGTCATCTCACTGCCCCGAGTACATCAGTTCGACCCGGCGATTCTGCGACCAGGCGGATTCGTCGTGACCTTCCACAACCGGTTTTTCCTCACCGTAGCTCACCGTGCTGAGCTGGCTCGGGCTGACGCCCTGCAGTTCCATCATGCGACGCACGGCCTGTGCACGCCGGTCGCCCAGACCGATGTTGTACTCACGTGAGCCGCGCTCGTCACCGTGACCTTCCAGCGTCACCCGAATGTTCGGATTGGCGGTGAGGAAAGCGGCGTGGTTGGCCACCAGATCACGATCGGCGGCACGCACTTCACTGCTGTCGAATTCGAAGTAAATGACCCGCTGATACAGCGGGCTGTTTGGATCATCGATGGCCATACCCTGGAAATCGCCACCCATGCCCACGCCCTGGCTCATCGCGCCATCCATGCCGACGGCGCCGCGATCCTCGATGGCAACGTCGCCGTCCATTTTCTTGCCGGTACTGCCGCAACCGCTGATGGCCAGCACAGTGCAGGCCAACAGTACGGGTTTCCACGCTGCTCGCATAACATATCTCCTTACTAGATTGTCCGCCCCGGCGGGGCGGAAAAGTTGTCACCTATAATCAAATTCCTGCGTGCCGGATTCGCCTCGTGCTAGCGCGGTAAAAATGGCGACCAGGCCGGCTCCCGCACGTCGCCCTCCTGAAACCGCAAGCGCTGACCGAAACGTCCGTCCACGGACGCAGCCGCCAACACGCCCCGACGCCCCGCCTCAGTCGCGTACAACACCATACGCCCGTTGGGCGCAAAGCTGGGCGATTCATCGAGGTGACCGTCGCTGACCACCTGCAGCAGCTTGGATTTCAGGTCCATCACCGCCACCCGATAATGCCCGCCGCTGTCGCGATGCACAAAGGCAAGGCGCTGCCCATCCGACGAGAAATCGGCACTTGCATTGTAGCTGCCTTCAAAGGTCAGGCGCTTGGCCGCACCGCCGGTGACGGGTACCTGATACAGCTGCGGGCCGCCGCCACGGTCCGAGGTGAACACCAGGCTGCGCCCGTCCGGCGACCAGACCGGCTCGGTATCGATGGCCGGACTCTGCGTCAGTCGCTGCAGATTGCCGTCACTGATGCGCAGTATATAGATCTCGGGGTTGCCGTCGCGTGACAGCGTCAACGCCAGGCGGGTGCCGTCGGGCGACCAGGACGGCGCGCCGTTGATACCGGCGAAGGCCGCCACCTGGGAGCGCTTGCCGGTATTCATATCCTGCACATAGATCTCGGCGCGGCGCTTTTCGAACGATACATAGGCGATACGCTGCGCGTCCGGCGACCAGGTCGGCGACATCAACGGCTCGCGCGAACGCACGACTGTCTGCGGACCGAAGCCATCCGAATCCGCCACCTGCAGTTCGTACTGCTTGTTCTTGCCGGTACCGCTCGCGGTCACATAGGCGATGCGGGTATTGAAGGCGCCGCGCTCACCGGTAAGGGCCTCGTAGACGATATCGCTGACATAGTGCGCCGCCCGCCGCAGCTGATTGCGTTTGGCCGGCAGAGTGTAGCCGTTCAGCATTTTGCCACGCAGTACGTCGAACACCTGAAAACGGATACTGTACTGATCGGGACCGGTCGCTTCGATATTGCCAATGACCAGATTGTCGACCCCCACCATGCGCCAGTCGCGAAAATTCACCTGCGCGGCATCGGTCGGCCGCGACAGCAGATCCTGTGTCTGCAGCGGCGCGAAGCGGCCACTGCGCTGCAGGTCGGCCGCCACGATGGCGCCGATATCCTCCGGCAGCGGCTGTGATCCGCTCCAGCCGAACGGCACCACTGCGATCGGCAGCGTACCCTCGACGCCCTCGTTGATCTCGATCATCAACGCCGCCTGTGCCGCCGGCACCAACGCCCACAGGCACAGCAACAGCATCGCCTTGTTTAGAATTCGTGTCATCGCATCCTACCCTTTTGCTCGATCCACTTATGGTTTGAACAGGAACGTCAGTGCCCGGAAACTCTCGAACAGCGCCGGATCCGGTGGCAACGGCAGTGGCGCGGCACGGTATACCGCCGACTCCACAGAGCGGTCAAAGGCCGCGTCACCACTGCTCTGCACAATCCGCACGCTGACCACATCGCCACCGGGGATCAACCTGACCTCCACCAGACAGGACAGGCCTGACTGACTGCCCGGCGGCTGAATCCAGTTGCGCACCACCTTGGCCCGAATCGCCGCGCCGTACTGGTTGATCACCTGCTGGTTGCGCGCCGCGTCCAGCGCCGCGCGTTCGGCCGCCAACTGATCCTGCAACGCCTGCTCGGCCGCCTTGCGCTGAGCCTCCTGTTCCGCTTTGCGCCTGGCCTCCTCGGCCTTGCGTTTCGCTTCCGCCTCCGCCTTGCGTTTGGCTTCGGCCTCTGCTTTGCGTTTGGCTTCAGCCTCGGCTTTCTGCTTGGCCTCTTCCTCCGCCTTGCGTTTCGCCTCGGCCTCCATCTTACGTTTGGCCTCGACCTCGGCCAAACGCTTTTCTTCCGCCTGTTTCTTTTCCAGTTCCTGCTGTTTACGCTTTATCTCGGCGGCCTTTTCCTCTTCCTGCTTGCGCTGGATCTCCTGCTCCTTGAGCCGCTGAGCTTCCTGAACCTGCTTCTGCTTCAGTTCTTCCAACTGCTTTTGTTCCCGCTCACGCGCGGCTTCGGCCTGGCGGGTCTTCTCCTCAATCTCCTGCAGGCGCTTGGCCGCCTCTTCCTCTTTGCGCTTCTCGGCGGCCTGCAGTTTTTCGATTTCGGCATCGACCTTGGTGGCATCGATCACGACGGCCTGCACCGGCGCCGTTTGCGGCGTACCCGCCGTCGGTTTCAGCTTCCAGTCGAGGTTGAACATCAACAGTCCGATCAGCACCAGATGCACCAACAGGGCATAGATGAACGCGCGCGGATGTTGCCGAATGAATTGCAGCATGGGCTTAACGTCCAGCGCCGGGCTGGATGCCCTCCGTTACCAGCCCCACGCTTGGCGCACCGGCGGTCTTCAACAGCACCATGGCATGCACGACCGTACCGTAGTCCACGCTGCGGTCACCGCGCACCAGTACCGGGGTGTTGGGCTTGTGCCGCAATACCGCGGCAACGCGCTGCACCAGGGTATCCTCGTCGATTGCCGTCTTCGCATCACCGCCGACATTCAGATAGTAATTACCCTCGGCATCGACACTGAGTTCCAGCGGTTCGTTCTGGTCCGGGGGAATCGGCTGCGAGCTCTCCTGCGGCAGATCCACCTTGACTCCCTGGGTCAGCAACGGCGCCGTCACCATGAAGATCACCAGCATGACCAGCATGACGTCGATATAGGGGACGACGTTGATTTCGCCCATGGGTTTCTTGCGGATGCGCTGTCGGGCCATCGCTCAGATTCCCACCTTGGACAGGTCTCGTCTCATCTCAGCCGTGCACCTGGCGCATCAGAATGGAGGAAAACTC
>JBFEJM010000317.1:0-3473 GCA_041553175.1 Gammaproteobacteria bacterium
CTTGGCGCTGGTGCCCGAGGCTGTCGCATTCGCCTTCGTCGCCGGCGTCGAGCCGCTGGTCGGCCTGTATGCGGCCTTCATGGTCGGCCTGCTGGCGGCTATTTTCGGTGGCCGCCCGGGCATGATCTCCGGTGCGACCGGCGCCATGGCGGTGGTGATGGTGGCCCTGGTGGCGGAACACGGCGTGCAATACCTTTTCGCCGCCGTGATAGTCACCGGCCTGCTGCAGATCACGGCCGGTCTGCTGCGGCTCGGCAAGTACATCCGCATTGTGCCGCACCCGGTCATGCTTGGCTTCGTCAATGGACTGGCCATCGTGATCTTTCTGGCCCAGCTGCAGCACTTCCAGGTCACTGGTGTCGATGGCGCGAGCAGTTGGATGAGCGGCGCGGCACTCTGGACCCTGTTGGGTCTGATCGCGCTGACCATGGCCATCACGCACTATCTGCCGAAACTGACCGGTGCCTTTCCGGCCTCGCTCGCGGCGATCATCAGCGTCACGTTGCTGGTCATTTTCCTCGACATCGACACCAAGAGTGTGGGCGATCTCGCCTCCATTCAGGGCGGCCTGCCGAGTTTCAACATACCCGCCGTGCCATTCACCTGGGAAACACTCAAGATCATATTCCCCTATTCCGTCATCCTCGCCGCGGTCGGCCTGATCGAATCGCTGCTGACGCTGAGCCTGATCGACGAAGTCACCAACACCCGCGGCCGCGGCAATCGCGAATGCATCGGCCAGGGCATCGCCAATACCACCACCGGCCTGTTCGGCGGCATGGGCGGCTGCGCGATGATCGGCCAGAGCATGATCAATGTGAATTCCGGCGGCCGGCAGCGTCTGTCCGGCGTCGCCGCGGCGCTGTTTCTGCTGGTGTTCATCCTGTTCGCTTCGCGCTTGATAGAGATGATCCCGATGGCGGCATTGGTCGGCGTCATGTTTATTGTCGTGCTCGGCACCTTTGAGTGGTCCAGCCTGCGCATTATCCGCAAGATTCCCACAACGGACGCCTTCGTGCTCATTCTGGTGTCTGCCGTCACAGTCGCGACCGACCTGGCCATCGCCGTGATTGTCGGCGTGATCGTCTCCGCGCTGGCCTTTGCCTGGGAACATGCGAGTCACATCAACGTCAAGGGCTACTTGGACGAGAACGGCTCACGTGTCTATGAACTCAATGGTCCGCTGTTCTTCGGTTCAGTGAAGAACTTCCATGACCTGTTCACGCCACAAGATGATCCCGACGACGTCATTATCGAGTTCCAGAACTCCCGCGTCGCCGATCATTCCGCGATAGAGGCGATCGACTCACTGGCGGAAAAGTATCTGGCGGCCGGCAAGAAGCTGCACCTGCGGCATTTGAGCATCGAATGTCGCCAACTGCTGAAGAAAGCGGGCGATCTGGTCGAGGTCAACGTCATGGAAGACCCGCGCTATCACGTGGCGGATGATCAGTTGGCCTAGTCGGGCTTGCAGACCGAGGCGGCAGGCCGCGCGCACCCCGTTGATC
This sequence comes from Gammaproteobacteria bacterium, assembly GCA_041553175.1. Lineage (GTDB taxonomy): Bacteria > Pseudomonadota > Gammaproteobacteria > Thiohalobacterales > Thiohalobacteraceae > JAHJQQ01. Next base: position 1,509 of record JBFEJM010000317.1, read on the forward strand.
AAACAATCTCGTCACCGCACAGGGAAAGCGCTCATCCGGATGCAGCTGCAATTCGTTTCGCCACCCTTGTATGCGGCAGAAATCGGCTGCAAAAGAACAGCTCATACTAGTTGTGATCTCAAGACAGGCTAAAAAAAACCATTCGCGAAATGGTCAAACCCGAATATCTGAACGAGAATTGAACCCCGCCCCGGCGCAGCTTGATAGCAACGCGCCATCATGCACCTGCCTGCGGGTCATGGTCTCAGCTGTACCCCGTTTTTATATCTTTCCCACCGCCCCTATCCCATTTGGGATAAAGATGTATTTACCATATATGTTATAACAATATATAAGACGCTCATTGCAGTCGCCATTACGATCAGCGCGACACAACACAGGGGGTGAATTATGGTTCGCATCCATGTATCGCTGAACTTCACGCATGAACCACTCAAGCGTACAGCGGTGTTACTGATTCTGGACACCGATCCCGACCATCCCATCGAAGGCAGCACTGACCGCAACGGTATCGCCGCATTCGACATAGCACCGGCCAGCGGCAAAATCGTGATCGCCGGAAGTACGCGCTACCACGGACGCCTGGACGGCGATATCGAGATCGGTCTGTGGTCATTGACCGATGGTGATGCAGTGGATGAGCGCGGCGCGCCCGGCGTTGGCGGTGGCAGCACCGCCTACCCCAATATGAAAACCCGACTGCTGAAAGTGAATGGCCATGAGGTGATGACCGACAGCGAAGGCTACCTGGTCGACCTGGCGGACTGGTCAGAAGACTTCGTGCGCGCCGAGGCGGCCTTTGAGGGACTTGAACTGACCAGTCAGCACTGGGAAGTTATCCGTTTTCTGCGCAGTCACTATGAAAAGCATCAGGTACAGGCCAATGTACGCGAAATCATAAAACGCTTTCGCACGGTATGGGGTGAAGAACAGGGTAACAACCGTTATCTGCATGACATGTTCCCCCGGGGCGGGCCGCAGAAGCAGGGTAACCGGCTGGCTGGCCTGCTGCGAACCAAAGGCGAGCACTGAGCACCGCTTTCCCGGTCGCGCATGTCACGCGCGCAATAGAGAGTCAAGCGTGCCACGGTTACGCAATATATCCGCCAGCGTGTACTCGTCGAGCACTGCGTAAAATGCTCGCAACGACCGCTGCAGTATGCCGCGCAAGGCGCACGCCGGCGCTATGCAACATTCCGAGGTATCGGGTGAGAAACATTCCACCAGGGCCGTGTTCACTTCCGTTGCACGAACCAATTGCCCCAGATTGATCTGACTGGCAGGTCGGGCAAGACGTATGCCGCCGCTCTTGCCACGCAGAGTCTGAATGTAGCCCTGCTGTCCCAGAAAATGCACCACCTTCATCAGATGGTTTCTGGATATGGCATACGCCGCCGCGATATCCGAGATGGTGGCCAATTCCCCTTCCTGCAGGCCCAAATAGATCAGCACACGCAGGTTATAGTCAGTGAATGTCGTCAAGCGCATAAATCACAAACCCTGGCTGTTCAACAACGCCTTGATCACCGTCGAGCGGCCGACGATTCCAGTCACACGATTTCGTTCATCCGTTATGACCAGACTTTTCACATCAGCCTCTTTCATACGATCGCAGGCCGAATTCAAACTATCCTGTTCCCGTGCAGTTACGACGTTGTTCGACATCAGGTCTCTCACAGTGCTGCCCAAGGAGATCATATGCTGGTGATGTCCGGTCAAGGTATCCCACAACTCGTGCAGATGGAAACCTTTGCGGTGATGCGGCAGTCCCGCCAGCGTCAGCACATCCGCTTCGGTAATAAGACCCAGCAGCTTTCCGTCATCAGCCACCACCGGAAGCGTACTGATGTGATGCGTTACGAAGAGTCCGCCCGCCTTCAGTACCGGATCGTCCGGGTGGACAGTGATGACCTCCCGGCTCATCAATTCCGTAATCGGGACCGCTTCTGCGCGACGAACCAGCGC
>JBFEJM010000318.1:0-3467 GCA_041553175.1 Gammaproteobacteria bacterium
CAGAAGTTGCCGGTCCAGGGCCCCGCCAGCACCAGGATAAATGACAGCAGCTGCGCCACCATGACGATCGCGAACACCATACGGATGCCGCAGAAATTCGGCAGAAAAAAGGTTTCGCCCAGGTCGGGCGCCAGGGCCGATCGCGCGTTTCGCTCTGTCATCCGGTTCAGTTTCGACATTCCCTTGTTCACTCTCAAGCCATGGCAGCAGCTTAACGTGCCGGTATTTGGTTATACTTGGCCGCCACGCACTGTGCACAGACGGAATCGACCATGTCCAGCGATAAAGCCGAAACCAAGCCCTGGGGCGGCCGTTTCACCGAATCCACCGATGCCTTTGTCGAGGCCTTCACCGCCTCGGTAGGCTTCGACAAGCGCCTGTACGCCTACGATATCTCCGGCTCCATCGCTCATGCCCGCATGCTCACCAAGGTCGGCGTGCTGACCGCGTCTGAATGCAAAGATATTGTCGACGGGCTCACCGATATCCTGCTTGAAATCGAGCGCGGCGATTTTGCCTGGTCGGTCTCGCTGGAAGACGTCCACATGAATATCGAGGCGCGTCTTACAGACCGTATCGGCGCGGCCGGCAAGAAACTGCATACTGGGCGCTCGCGCAATGATCAGGTGGCGACGGATATGCGTCTCTATCTGCGCGACGAGATCGACCTGATCGCCGCCGAGCTGCGTCGTCTGCAGACCGGCCTGCTGGAACTGGCCGAGCGTGAGGCCGCCACCATCATGCCCGGTTTCACCCATCTGCAGGTCGCCATGCCGGTGACGTTCGGCCATCACATGCTGGCTTGGTTCGAAAATCTTCAGCGTGATCACGACCGTCTGCTCGACTGCCGCAAACGCGTGAACCAGATGCCGCTGGGTGCGGCCGCCCTCGCCGGCACCACTTATCCGATTGATCGCGCCTACACGGCCGAACTGCTGGGCTTCGACGCGCCGGCGGAGAATTCACTGGATGCGGTCAGTGATCGCGATTTCGCCATTGAATTCTGCAGCTGTGCGGCGATCCTGATGACGCATCTGTCGCGCTTCTCCGAAGAGCTCATCCTGTGGACCTCGGCACAATTCGGCTTCATTGATTTGCCCGATCGGTTCTGCACCGGTTCCAGCATCATGCCGCAGAAGAAAAACCCCGACGTGCCGGAGCTGGTGCGCGGCAAGACCGGTCGCGTCAACGGCCACCTGGTCGGACTGCTGACGCTGATGAAGGGCCAGCCGTTGGCGTATAACAAAGACAACCAGGAAGACAAGGAGCCGCTGTTCGACACCGTCGATACTGTCAGAGGCAGTCTGCGCGTGTTTGCCGACATGATGCCGGCGGTTGTCGTAAAACACGAACGCATGCGCGAGGCCGCGGTGGCGGGATTCTCCACCGCCACGGATCTCGCCGACTATCTGGTGCGCAAGGGCATACCGTTCCGCGATGCCCATGAAGTCGTCGGCCTGGCGGTACGGCGCGGGATCGAGCTCGGCAAGGATCTTTCCCAATTGCCATTGGACGAACTGCAACAGTTCTCCACCGCTATCGATGCGGATGTCTTTGACGTCCTGACATTGGAAGGGTCGGTTGCGGCACGCAACCATTTGGGTGGAACGGCACCGGATCAGGTACGGGCGGCGATCAAGCGGGCACGGAAAAGGCTTAAATGACGCGGCAGGAGTGAAACCGGCGGACACAATCAGTTTACGGCGCGTCGTTCTTCCTCGTGTGGACCACTGGAATGCGCCATCTTGATCTTGCTGAGTTTGCGCCCCGGCCGCCCGATGTAATATCCCTGAACATAGTCGACGCCCAGACGACGTAGCATCTCGAAGACTTCGGCCGATTCCACGAATTCAGCGATAGTCCGAATGCCCATACCGCGCGCCACATCAACCAACGCCTTGACAAATAATTGGTCGTCACGGTTCTTGGTGATGTCGCGAATGAAGCTGCCGTCAATCTTCAATGTATCGACGTGCAGGTTTTTCAGGTACGAGAAGGAAGAGAATCCCACGCCGAAATCATCCAACGAAATGCAGCAACCCAGCTGCCGTACACGGGCAATGAAGTCGACCGCTTTGGCCATATGTTCGCATGCGGCCGTTTCCGTGACTTCGAAGGTGATGCGCTTCGGGTCGATACCGGTGCGCTCCAATTCGCTTTCAATGAGATGCAGTACTTCATCATCGCCTACGGACAGCCCGGACAGGTTGATGGATATACCGATCGTATTCAGCTCGGCCGGCAGCGCGGCAAGTTGGCGCAGCGCCTTTACCAGAATTGCGCGATCGACTCTGCCGATGAGACCGAACTGCTCGGCGGTCGGAATGAAGTTACCCGGCATCAAACTGCCGCCATCGCGGTCGCGCATGCGCACCAGGGTTTCGAAGTGATGCACATCGCCGTCAACCACTGCGGCGATGGGTTGATACACCAACTCAAACAAATCGTTCTCAAGCGCCTCGACAATCCGCGTTTTCCAGGCCAGCTGAGTACCCATACGCTCGCGCGCCAGATCACCCTCGACATAGAATTTCGCCCGGTTGCGACCGGCGTCCTTGGCGGCATACATGGCCGTATCCGCCTTGGCCAGCAATTCGACCGCGTCGCCGCCGCTTTCCGGAAAGGGCACCAGACCGATACTTGCCGACACATTCAACGGCCGCCCTTTATGCAAAGGCCGGCATTCGGCGATTGAATCCAACACGACCTGCGCCTTGGCTTTCACCTGCTCTACGCTCATATCCGGAAAGGCGATGGCAAATTCATCACCGCTCAAGCGCGCAACCAAATCTTCGTTACGGGATAAGCGACTCAATACACCGGAGATCTGCACGATCAATTCATCGCCCACGGCGTGGCCGGCCGTGTCATTGACCATTTTCAAATGATCAAGATCGATCAGCATAAGCATGCCGGAACGACCGCGCGACTGTGCATGGCGAATCTCATGGGCCAGATCGATGAGAAAGCGACGCCGGTTCGCCAGACCGGTTAACTGATCCTGGTTCGACAGCACCACCAGCCGCTCTTCGTCCTGCTTGGCCTTGGAAACATCGCGACTGGTTCCGCGATAACCCCGAATCACACCGCCTTCAAGCACGGGCATGCCGTTCATGCGCAAGTATCGGCGCGAGCCATCGGGCAATGTGATGACTGATTCGAGTTCCTTGAACGGGTAGTAGCCGCTGTCGCCCTGGCAATTCAGGCGTGCCATGATTTCACCGGTGTCATCGCGCGGGAACAGCTCTTCCAATGTTCGACCGACAAACTCTTCCGCCGCTAAACCGAGCGTTTCGACCACACCCGATGAAACATAGACAAAGCGGGAGTTCTGATCGGTCTCCCAAAGCCAGTCGGACGAACTCTCGGCAAAATCATGGAAACGCAGGCGATTGCGTTCCAGCTCCGCTTGTGACGCACTCAGGTCCGCCAACATGCTATTGAAAGAGTTTGCCAGCTGACCCAGC
>JBFEJM010000319.1:0-3445 GCA_041553175.1 Gammaproteobacteria bacterium
CGGGCCGCCCAGCTCGGGTTGACCGTGGAGGATATCGGCACCGCGGTCCAGTTCGCGCTGGACGGCCGTATCGCCAGCGACTTCATTGACGGCGACCGGAAGTTCGATATCCGCGTCAGACTGGCGGCGGCGAATCTGACCACCATCAACGAACTGGAAGCGACCCTGCTGTTCGGTGCCGGCGAGAACCGGTCGGCGGTGCATCTGAACGATGTGGCAACGATCGAAATGATCGCCGCTCCGGTCGAGATCCTGCGCGACCAGCAACAGCGTATGGTGAGCATCACGGGCTCGCTGACCGGCGAGCGTGCGCTGAGTGAGGTGTCGGCCGACGCCCTTGAGCGCCTCGATGCACTGCAACTGCCGACCGGTTACCGGGTTTATGATGCAGGTTCGTTCGCCACCTTGAAGGAGGGCCGGAAGATGTCCGGGATTCTGCTGGGACTGGCGCTGTTCCTGGTCTTTGTGGTGATGGCGGTGCAGTACGAGTCGCTGCGTGATCCCCTGATTATTCTTTTAAGTGTGCCGTTCGCCGCCACCGGACCGGCCATTGTGTTGCCGCTGTTGGGCGCCCCCTTGTCCATGCCGGTCTGGCTGGGCCTGATCATGCTCGCCGGCATCGTCGTCAACAACGCCATCGTCCTGGTCGAGTACATCAATCTGTTGCGCGATCAGGGCATGGCCGTACGCGCGGCGATCGCGAACGCCGGCCGCTTGCGTCTGCGGCCGATTCTGATGACCACGCTGACCACGGTCTTCGGGCTATTGCCGCTGTCACTCGGTCTTGGCGAAGGCTCGGAAATGTTGCAGCCATTGGCCCAGACCATGGTTGCCGGACTGAGCTTTTCGCTGCTGGTGTCGCTGCTGCTGGTGCCGACCCTGTATCTCTGGCTGCACCCGGCCCGACGCGCCTGACCTGGGCCCGCCCGGCACAGGCCACTCGTAACGGCAGCCGCACTTGCTTTAGACTTGTACCCCATGCACGTTCAATGCGGCTGGCGGCATTTCATCGTGAATCCGTCGGCCGGCGGTGATACAACCAGAGGAATCCGTATGAGCACTCCGACGCCCACTATCAAAGATGATCCTTTGTATCAGTTGCTGCGTCACAACGGCGTGGAGGAATTCAACGAACGCCGCAAGAATGGCGAGGCCTGCGATCTGACCGGCTGTGACTTTCGCGGGGTCGATTTGCGCGGACTGGACGCGGAGGGGCTGGATCTGACCGGCAGCTATTTCCGCCAGGCCGATCTGCGCGGGGTGGACTTGAGCAAAGCGAAGTTGATCGGCGCGAGCATTCACGGCGCGAAGATTTCCGGCACCTTGTTTCCGGTCGACCTGGCCGCCGAGGAAATTCTGATGTCGCTCGAACACGGCACGCGCATGCGCTATGGCGTACCGGTGCGGGCCAGTAAAGGCTGAACGCTCCTGCCACAGCTGTCAGCGATACAATCCGATATAACTGGCATGCCAGAATGGCTGCCGCTCCACCGCCGGCAATGCCAGCGCCAGTGCGGCACGCAGTCGCTTCGATGTTTCCGGTGCGGAATGCGATGCAGCCATCAGCAGCGCCGACGGTGCCGGCATCGGCCCGTCGGCAATGGCTGGCTCGCCACTCCCCCATTGCAGCAACACATCCTCGCCCTGGCGCCAGCCGCGCTCCCCATGAAAACGTGCCCAGGCCTGCGTAAGCAGTGAATCAATCCTGACTCCGTCCGCGGCCTGCGCCGATCCGAACACCTCATGCCAGCGCTGCAGTCCCGCGATGACATAGGCGTAATCCTCCAACCCGGCGGCACCCAGTGGCGCTCCGTCGGCGCGCGCCCGTACCAGCGCATCTCCGCTGACGAAATGTTCGAGAATAAATGATCTCAGTTTGGCTGCGGCCAGGGTGAAGCGCCCGTTCGAACGTCCCGCTTCGAGCTGTGCCGCCGCATCGACCAGCGCCGTGAGCAAAAGTCCGTTCCAGCCGGCCAGCACTTTGGTATCGACCGGTACGCTGCGCTTGAAGCGCTGCTGGATCAGACGATCCTTCATCGCCGCGACAATGCGTTCGACATCCGCAACCGGCTTATTGACCGCGTGTGCAAGTTCGGCAACGCTTTGCGCGGGCATCAGCAACTCACCGGACGGATCGGCCGCCGCTGCATCCAGCCCCCAGTAGCGCTCGAGCAAAGGCCAGTCGTCGCCGGCAAGCCGCTGCAGCTCTTCACGATCCCACAGGTAATAACCCCCTTCGACGCCCGCGTCATCGACCGCCGACAACGCCGCGTAATAACCGCCACCCGGGGCGCTCAGGGTATCGATCACGAAGTCCACGGTTTCGCGCGCGATATCGCGATAGGCGGGTACGGACAGCACATCCGCTGCACGCAGATAGACCCGCGCCAACAGGGCATTGTCATAGAGCATCTTCTCGTAATGCGGCGTACGCCAGGTCGGATCGACGGTATAGCGGAAAAACCCGCCGCCCAGATGATCGCGCAGACCCCGGGCCGCCATCTGGTCGAGGGTCAGGCGGAGAAACTCGGCCAGCTGTTCATTCGGATCACGCGCCTGAACATCGAGCAACGCCAACAGCTGCGGTGTCATGGGGAATTTGTTCTGCTCACCGAACCCGCCGGCCAGTTCGTCCGCCATGGCCAGTGCCTGCTGGCGCAACAGAGGCGCAAGCTGCACGGGCTCCTTACGCTGATCGGTTTGCGCGGATGGTCGCACGGCAGTGGCCTCGGCGGCCGATTTCGCCATGTCCGCAAGCTGCGTCGGTTCGGCCTTCCAGCGCTGGACCAGATTATCCACAAAAGACTGGAAGGTCTTGGGTGGCAGGTAGAGGATGCCGATCAGCGGGTGCCCTGCCGGTGTGAGAAAGACATTCAACGGCCAGCCGGCCTGGCCGCGCGTGCGCTCCACGAAATCGATCAGCCCCGCGTCAACCGCGGGCAACAGTTCACGATCGATTTTGACCGGTATGAAATGCGTATTGATATACGCAGCGATGGCGGGATCCAGATAACTCTCCCGCTGCATGACATGGCACCAGTGGCAACTGAAATACCCGCTGGACACGAACACCAGTTTGTTCTCACGTGCAGCGCGCGCGAATACCGCCTCGCTCCAGACCTGCCAGTGCACGGGGTCGTTGCCGTGCATGGCGAGATAAGGTGAAGGATGATCGCTCAGGCGATTGCTGATTGGCGCTTCGGCGGCACCGCTTGCGCTTGTCAGCAGAACAGCAGCCAGCAGTAGAAAACGGCGCAGACTCAAGTCGAGCTGTCCTTGCGTTCTTCGGCGTCGATGCGATCCAGCTCGGCGTCCATTTCCTCTTCAGTCGGCGGTTCGTAGTCGGCGTGACCGGAATCGTTCGCGTCCTCCTCGACCTCTTTTTTCTTCGGCACGAAGGTCTTGGCCATGAACACACCCAACTCGAACAGTATCCACATGGGCA
>JBFEJM010000320.1:0-3443 GCA_041553175.1 Gammaproteobacteria bacterium
GGGGGGGGGGGGGGGGGGGGGGGGCATGGCGGCATCATACCCGAGGTGGCGGGATGTCCGCCAAGTCCCGGAATGCCGGGCGAATGCCAAAAACATTCGGCGTATTACGGCCTTTGGCCTGATACGCCCTACAACGATCCCGCCGGCCAGGGCGGCCGCGAACACCGTAAAGCAATCGGTAAGGTGTTGATCGCGTTGCCGGGGGAGATTGCTTCGCTGCGCGCGCAATGACGGCAGAGAGAGGCGCGTAGGGCGCATTAGGCCGAAGGCCGTAATGCGCCGAATGTTTTTCGCCCCGGCCCGACATGGGGCGCATCAGGCCGGGCCAATGCACCCTTTACGGCCGGCCGGGCCTGATGTCCGTCTGGCACCAGGCTCGGCGCCGTCACGCCGTGGTTTACCCGCAGGCGGGCAAAACCTATAATTGCGCCCTTCACTTCAAGCCTTTAGGTACGGACCCACCTCTTATGCTGCGCATTGCCGAAGAAGCTCTCACCTTTGATGACGTTCTCCTCCTGCCCGCCCACTCCATCGTCTTGCCCAAGGATGTCGATCTGCGTACCCGGGTCACCCGCGACATCACCCTGAACATTCCGCTGCTGTCGGCGGCGATGGACACCGTCACCGAGGCCCGTCTGGCGATCGCACTGGCGCAGGAAGGCGGCATCGGCATCATCCACAAGAACATGACCGTCGAGCAGCAGGCCCATCAGGTCCGCGCAGTGAAGAAATTCGAGAGCGGCGTGATCAAGGAACCGATCACGGTGACGCCGACCACCAGCATTCGCGAAGTGTTGGACATCACCCGCGCGCACGACATCTCCGGCGTGCCGGTGGTCGATGGACAGGAACTGGTCGGCATCGTCACCAACCGCGATCTGCGTTTCGAATCCCGTTTCGATTCGCCGGTGTCGGAAGTGATGACGCCAAAGGATCGCCTGGTCACGGTGAAAGAGGGTGCGGAGAAAGACGAGATCATCCGCCTGCTGCACGCGCACCGTATCGAAAAGGTGCTGGTGATCGATGACAAATTCGCCCTGCGCGGTCTGGTTACCGTGAAAGATATTCAGAAGGCCACCGACAAACCCAGCGCCTGCAAGGATTCAACCGGCAGCCTGCGTGTCGGCGCCGCGGTCGGCGTCGGTGCCGGCACCGATGAGCGCGTCGCCGCACTGGTCGCGGCCGGGGTCGATGTGATCGTCGTGGATACCGCGCACGGTCATTCCAAGGGCGTGCTCGATCGCGTCGCCTGGGTCAAGAAACACTTTCCGGAAGTGCAGGTCATCGGCGGCAACATCGCCACGGCTGAAGCCGCGCTGGCACTGGTCAAGGCCGGCGCCGACGGCGTCAAGGTCGGTATCGGGCCGGGTTCGATCTGCACCACGCGTATTGTCGCCGGTGTCGGTGTGCCGCAGATCAGCGCCGTGGCCAATGTCGCCGCCGCGTTGAAGAAATCGGGCGTACCGCTGATCGCCGACGGCGGTATCCGTTATTCCGGCGACGTCGCCAAGGCCATTGCCGCCGGCGCCTATTCCATCATGGTCGGCAGCATGTTCGCCGGTACCGAAGAGGCGCCGGGTGAAGTCGAACTGTTCCAGGGCCGTTCCTACAAGTCCTATCGCGGCATGGGCTCACTGGGCGCTATGTCGACCCAGCAGGGTTCGTCGGATCGCTATTTCCAGGAAGGCAGTGCGGCGGAGAAACTGGTGCCGGAAGGTATCGAAGGCCGCGTGCCCTACAAGGGCTCGATGGCGCCGGTGATTCACCAGCTGCTCGGCGGTCTGCGTTCCAGCATGGGTTACACCGGCTGTCACAACATCGAAGAGATGCGCACCAAACCGCAGTTTGTCCGCGTGACCAACGCCGGTATGGCCGAGAGCCATGTGCATGATGTGACGATCACCAAGGAAGCACCGAATTATCGCGTCTAAAATTCGGTAGGGCGTGTTGAGCAAAGCGAATTGCGCCGAATGTGTTTGATAACATCCGGCGCAATTCATTGCATTCATTGCGCCCTACGACTGCTGGTTTTTCCGTCATATTTCGATGCAATAGCAAAACATAAAATACCTCGGAGCTCCCGTAGCAGGGTGATTCCGTCACCCGTTTCACCGATACAGAACTGAGTCCACCGCCGTGAACCCCCAATCCGATATCCATGCCCACCGAATTCTGATCCTCGACTTCGGTTCCCAGTACACGCAACTGATCGCGCGCCGCGTGCGCGAGATCGGCGTCTATTGCGAGATCCATCCCTACGACATGGACGAAAAGGATCTGCGCATCTTCAAACCAAAGGGCGTGATTCTGTCGGGTGGGCCGGAGACCGTCACGGCCGAACACACGCCGCGCGCGCCGCAACTGGTGTTCGACCTGGGCGTACCGGTGCTGGGCATCTGTTATGGCATGCAGACCATGGCGTCGCAGCTCGGCGGCAAGGTCGAGTCGGCCGATCATCACGAATACGGCTATGCTCAGGTGCGCGCGCGCGGCCATACCGCGCTGCTGAAAGACATCGAGGATCACACCAGCGACGAGGGTTACGGTCTGCTGGATGTATGGATGAGCCATGGCGACCGTGTGATCGATCTGCCGCCCGGCTTCAAACTCATGGCCAGCACCGACAGCGCGCCCATCGCCGCCATGGCCGATGAGGCGCGGCATTACTACGGTGTGCAGTTCCATCCGGAAGTCACGCACACCCGTCAGGGCGGCCGCATCCTCAGTCGCTTCATGCGTGACATCTGCGGCTGCGATGCGTTGTGGACTGCCGGCAATATCGTCGAAGACAGCATTCAGTCCGTGCGCGAACAGGTGGGCAAGGACGAAGTGCTGCTAGGGCTGTCCGGCGGAGTCGATTCCTCCGTCGTGGCGGCATTGCTGCACCGCGCCATCGGTGATCAGCTGACCTGTGTGTTCGTCGACAACGGTCTGTTGCGGCACAAGGAAGGCGATCAGGTCATGGCGACCTTCGCCGAGCACATGGGCGTGAAGGTCATTCGGGTCGATGCCGAGAAGCGCTTTCTGCGCGCGCTGGAAGGCGTCGACGAACCGGAGCGCAAGCGCAAGATCATCGGCAACCTGTTCATCGAGGTGTTCGAGGAAGAGGCCGAGAAGCTCAAGAATGCACGCTGGCTGGCGCAAGGCACGATCTATCCCGACGTCATCGAATCGGCCGGCGCCAAAACCGGCAAGGCGCATCTGATCAAATCGCACCACAATGTCGGTGGTCTGCCCGAGCATATGAATCTGAAACTGCTCGAACCGTTGCGCGAACTGTTCAAGGACGAAGTGCGCAAACTCGGCGTCGAACTCGGTCTGCCCTATGACATGGTCTATCGTCATCCCTTCCCGGGTCCGGGTCTGGGTGTGCGCATTCTAGGCGCGGTAAAAAAGAAATACGCCGACACCCTGCGCCTGGCCGATCACATCTTTATCGAGGA
>JBFEJM010000321.1:0-3438 GCA_041553175.1 Gammaproteobacteria bacterium
GATTCAATGTTATGGCAGAAGGAATCATGGAGATAGATGACGGTAATTTCGAAGCAGAAGTTTTACAATCCGATAAACCGGTGCTGTTGGATTTCTGGGCACCCTGGTGCGGACCCTGCAAGATGATGGCGCCGCATTTTGCACAGGCCGCCGGCATGCTGGAACCGACGGTGCGTCTGGCCAAGGTCGATACCGAAGCGGAACAGCAACTGGGGGCTCAGTTCGGCATCCGCAGCATCCCCACCCTTGCCCTGTTCAAGGGCGGCAGCGAAGTGGCACGCCAGCCCGGCGCCATGGGTGCGCAGGACATCGTGCGCTGGGCGCGCAGTCACCTTTGATACGCCAGCCAACTCGAGACCACCGCGCGAAGGGGACCGATATTCCACCTTGCATCCGCATTATCGGCAATCTTGCCTGCTCTCGGCATAAAGCCCCCACCAATGCCGCCCTGCCTGGGGAAACCTGACCGGTACTGGCACAGAAAAGGCAGTTGAGTGTGTTCAAATAGCTTCGCTTGCCCCGCAGTAATGAATCGCGGGGCACAGTAACGCCCAGTCCCCCCGCTCTACCGCGACCCGCTGCCGTCATCCGCCGTTCGGGCAGTGCTCCACCACGAGGGAAGATTTCGTGCTCAATACGCCCTCGTGGCCAGCGAGGCAGCCTTTTCCGGCGACCATGTACAAGTAAATGCATTTAATATTATGTATTTATATACTTTTTTATTTTTTCTTGTTTTAGTTATATTTTGTTGTATAGTTTTTGTAAAGGATGAAACAACGCAAGGGACTTTTGCTCTTTTCAGGATCCACCCAGGAGGACTCGAACATGTATGGACCACTACAGCGCGTCAAACGGACCCTAGGCGTCATTTCCGCCGCTCTGCTGTTTGCATTCGTTTCCGCAGCCGCGCAGGCCGGACACCCTTACAGCAATAAACTATCGAACGTCCTGGACAGCAATGGACTGACGACGCTCAAAACCGCTCTCGACCTGGTTGGCCTCACCCCTGCGCTGGACCAGAATCGGGTAACCATCTTCGCCCCGACCAATGATGTCTTTGACGAACTCGCGAGCGCACTGGGCTGCGCCAATGCGGTTGATATGGCACTGGCGCTGAACAGCGCCGGCGTACTGGAAACCATTCTCACCAACCATGCTGCGTTGGGGCTTTACGGCAACTCCCGGCTGCTGCGCGCAGGCACGCTGCACATGGTCAGCGGCGACGTGACCACCGGGGTGAACAAGAACGGCTTGTTCGTGCAGGGTGCGTTCAACGCAACACCTTCAGCGATCACGGTGGAGGGAATCGGAGGTTGGCGCTACATCGTCTACCCGATTGACCAGATCCTGCTGCCGGTGGACCCGGCCGGACTGCCCTCGCCTCTCTGCTCCTCCTAGCGCCCCCCTCGGCGCACTTTGTTTGGCGGCTACCCCCAGCCGCCTTTTTTTTTGCGGTTCAATATTTCCGATCGCAGTTCAGCGCTATAGATGTGACACTCAAGTGAATTTTCGGGTCGATTCCCAAATGCGGAATGATTTCTAAATAAACGATTAACGATAGCGTCGTGGCAGCTTCGGCTGGCGGGCGCGAATATGCTGTCTGAGGGCGTTCGAGGGCGGCAACGTATCAGCAGCCATGGACATTATGAAAAAGGACCTCTACGCTTTCCCCATTCGACTGAGCAGGCCAGCACAATGACTTCAAAAGACCGTATCGACCCGCAGGTTCTGGATCTCTATGATCTGTACTGCCATGGGCACTTGGATCGTCGGGAATTCTTCCGCCGTGCGGCGGGGCTTTCCATCGCCGGCGTATCCGCCCTGGCCCTGGCCGAGAGCCTGCTGCCGCGCTATGCCGAGGCGCAGACCATCTCCTTCACGGATGAACGCATCAAGGCACTCTATGTGACCTACCCCTCGCCCGGCGGCAACTCCGGAACAATGCGCGGTTATCTGGTTCAGCCCAAGGGCGACGGGCCTTTCCCCGCGGTGATGGTCATCCATGAGAACCGAGGTCTCAATCCTTATATCGAGGATGTCGCCCGGCGCGTGGCGACAGAGGGATTCCTGGCATTGGCGCCCGACGGGCTTGCACCCGTGGGCGGCTATCCCGGCAACGATGATGATGGCCGTACCCTGCAGGCGGGCCTCGATTCGGCAAAGCTCAGTCAGGACATGATCAACAGCGCGCGCTATCTGAAATCGCATTCGCTTTCGAACGGCAAACTCGGCGCGACGGGTTTCTGCTGGGGTGGTTTGATGGTCAACAACCTGGCCGTGGTCCTGGGCAGTGATCTGAACGCCGGTGTACCTTTCTACGGGCGCGCACCCGCGACCGCCGACGTAGTCAGGATAAAGGCGCCGTTGTTACTGCAGTATGCGGAGAATGACGAACGGGTCAATGCCACCTGGCCGGAATACGAAGCCGCGTTAAAGGCCAACAAGGTCAACTACACGATGCATGAATATGCAGGCACACAGCATGGCTTCCATAACAACTCGACCCCGCGTTACGACGCGGCCGCGGCGGATCTGGCCTGGGCGCGGACCATCGCGTTTTTCAAACAGCACCTTGCCTGATTCCGTCCGAGCTTTGCCTCTCTGTTCGCATGGTCGAAACCTGTCGTTTCGATATGGCGCGAGCAGCATCTCCCGCTGACACGGAGTCAGTGTCGGCCTCACCCACTTTCCGTTTTAAATCCGCCCATTTCAGTTTAAGCGATATTTATTCTTACGCTGCATTCAACACCCCCCCTTTTAATGCTCCATGATTGACTATTATTCGTGCTAGACCCTCATCGTTCCTTTTGAGTTTGATCTGATCGGCGACACCTTTTTTCGTCCAACGAACTATGTAGCCCTGATACCTGCATGGGAAAGACAGACTGATTCCGGAGTTCGCAGCGATGAGCATGGAAGCGGACGTTCTAGTTGAACCACTCACCATCGGCCGTCTAAGAGTGCCCGGGCGCGTATTCAAAGCGGCAACCGCGGAAACCCGCGCTTCCGCGGACGGCTTTGTCACTGATGAACTGTTGGCCTTCTATGAACCGATCGCCAAGGCCGGGACACCACTGATCATTACCGGCAACATGTACGTGAATGCTGCCGGAAAACAGGCGCCCCGCATGTGCGGTGCCGATCACGACGACAAAATCCCGGGGCTGCGCCGACTGGCGGATCTCGTTCATGCGCGGGGCACGCACATCCTCGCTCAACTCAATCATTGCGGTCGCCAGGTCATACCGGCTGCGATGGGTTTGGAATCCGCATTATCGGCGTCGAATGTCCTGGAAAAAACGCTCTGCACCAAACCAAGACCTCTGACCAGGACGGAGATCGATAACGTTATCGAGGACTTTGCGGCCGCCGCCGAACGCTGTTTCAAGGCCGGCTTTGATGGTGTGCAGATACATGCGGCCCACGGCTATCTGATCA
>JBFEJM010000322.1:0-3419 GCA_041553175.1 Gammaproteobacteria bacterium
CCGGCGGGGTGGCGGCCGGTGCGGAGGGCTCGGCCGACGGCGCAGCGGCGGCGCGTGCCTCCGCGCGCGCCTGGCGCGACAACTCGAGTTCCCGGGCCACTGCCCGCATAGCTTCCAGGCGGTCGGTCTGGGGCGCCGGGGGCGGCAGCGGTTCCAGTTCAAACATGGCGAAATCCGTCGCCGGATTCGCTGGCGGATACTGGCTGAAGTGACGGACCCCCTGCTCATCGACCCAGGTGCTTATACGGTCCGCAGCTGGTGCGGCGCCGACTGGCGCGATACCGATGAGAAATACAAATAGAACGTCAAGGTTTACAGGGCGCATGGTTTGAACTCCGGTTCCTGTGTTCCTGGCTCGACGCTGCTGCGGGATAATCGCCGAACGGTTTGTTAGAGTATACTCCGGACGCATCCGGCACACCTCCCATGCGAGTCGACGCGACGTGGATTTCCCCGCTCAATTGATGCCAGGCCCGATCGACGGGATCGCAAATGTAATAGCCCTGCTCTGGCTGGGCTTTGCCATTTGGCGCCTGCCCTACCGGTTGTTGTGGAACAGTGCATTCACGCATGTATTGTTCGGCGCGGCTGTTGCGGTGCTGGTGCTGTGGAGCCTGCAGGCCGGGGTGCCGCCGACGCTGCATTTTCACCTGCTGGGTGTGACGGCGCTGACGCTCATGTTCGGCTGGCAGTTTGCCTCGCTGGCGGTGGCGGCCGTATTGCTGGGTGTCACCTTGAACGGTCAGGGCGGATGGAGCAGTTTCGGTCTGAATTATCTGATCATGGCCAGCATTCCGATTCTGTTGACCCAGCAGTTGCTGGTATGGGCGCAACGCCACTTACCGCACAACTTTTTCATCTATGTGTATATCAATGCCTTTCTCTGTGCCGGTGTTGCCATACTCGCGGCCGCCGGTGTCGGTGCCGCTCTGCTCTGGCTCACCGGGATTCATACCGCGGCCTGGCTCGGCTATCAGTATTTGCCGTATTTTCCGCTGATGTTCTTTTCCGAAGCGGTGTTGAACGGCATGATCATGACCATGCTGGTTGCTCTGCGCCCGCAATGGGTCTGCAGTTTTGATGACGAAAGCTACATCGACGGGAAGTGACGATGGAGGATAGAACCGGCCGCGCCTGGTCCCGATAAAATAATCCATGGGACACCTGCATACACCTTCCAGCTATGATCGGGCGTTCGCGCTTGGCGTGTTGCTGAATCTCGGCTTTGTTATTGTTGAGGCCGCTGCCGGCTGGTTTGCCGATTCGCTCGCGCTGCTGGCCGACGCCGGCCACAACATGGGTGATGTCCTGAGTCTTCTGATCGCCTGGGGCGGGTCCTACCTGGCGGGTCGGGAGGCAACCGCCAGACGCACCTACGGACTGCGTCGCAGCACCATACTGGCGGCGCTCACCAATGCCATCATTCTGCTGCTGGCGGTGGGTGCGATCAGCTGGGAGGCGGTGATGCGCTTCTCCCAGCCACACGAGGCGAACGGGTGGGTGGTTATCTCCGTTGCCGCGGTGGGCTTTGTTATCAACAGTCTGACCGCACTCATGTTCATGCGGGGGCGCAGTGCCGATCTTAATATCCGCGGCGCCTTTCTGCATATGGCGGCGGACGCGGCGGTTTCCATCGGTGTCGTGGTCGCAGGCGTTCTGATCCTGCTGACGCAGTGGCTTTGGTTGGATCCCCTGGTCAGCCTGATGATCGTCCTCGTCATCGCAGTGAGCAGCTGGCATCTGCTGCGCGAGTCCCTGGATCTGGCGCTGGATGCGGTGCCGGCGTCGATCGATCCTGACGCGATTGAAAGTTATCTGGCCGGACTTGCCGAGGTGAGCTCCGTTCATCACATCCATATCTGGGCCATGAGCACCACCGAAGTGGCACTGACTGCCCATCTGGTGAAAACGGACAACAGCCTTGATGACGCCTTCCTGCGGCGTATCCATGCGGAGTTGCGCGATCGCTTCGGTATCGATCATGCGACACTGCAGCTCGAGGCCGGTGTTCTGGACGTAGAGTGTGTTGTGGCAAAACCGGAGTCCGAGGCGCCGCATGCGCATTAGACTATCGGTATTTTTCAAAGCAAGGATTCAATAGATGGCACGTGTGACCAATCGTAATTCCCTGTACTACCGTATGACGCCATTCCTGCGCTGGCGCGCATTGATCACGCGCGCAAATATGCGGGCCGATCTGTCCGCCGGTCTGACCGGTGCCATCGTGGTGTTGCCGCAGGGCGTGGCATTCGCCGCCATCGCCGGCATGCCGCCTGAATACGGTCTCTACGCGGGCATGATTCCGGCCATTATTGCGGCCTTTTTCGGCTCCTCCTGGCATCTCGTATCCGGACCTACCACAGCGGCGTCACTGGTGTTGTTCTCCGCTCTGAGCGCCTTTGCCGCACCCGGCAGCGCCGAATACGTGAGTCTCGCGCTGACGCTGACATTCATGGTCGGGATAATTCAGCTGATCATGGGCTTGGCCCGACTGGGAGTGCTGGTCAATTTCATTTCACATTCGGTGATCATCGGGTTCACTGCCGGTGCGGCGATACTCATCGCCACCAATCAATTGAAAAACTTTCTTGGCATTTCGGTGCCGCGCGGACTGCATTTCCATGAGACGCTGACGGTCGTCTGGCAACAGGTCGGGGCGATAAACTGGTATATCACCGCCGTCGCGCTGGCCACCTTGTTGATCGGCGTGCTGGTGAAGAAACTACGCCCGCAGTGGCCCTACATGATTATCGCAATGGTGGCCGGCAGCCTGTTGGCCATGTTGCTGGACAGCCTGTTCGGGGCAGACGCGACAGGCATTCAGACCGTGGGTGCACTGCCGGCCAGCCTGCCACCGCTGTCAGCACCCGATCTGTCAATGGAAACCATCAAGAACCTGGCGCCGGCAGCCCTTGCGGCGACCTTGTTCGCCTTGACCGAAGCGGTTTCGATTGCGCGGTCCATTGCGCTCAAAAGCGGTCAGCATATCGATGGCAACCAGGAATTCTTCGGCCAGGGGCTGTCCAATATCGCCGGCAGTTTCTTTTCCGGCTACGTCGCGACGGGGTCCTTCAATCGCAGTGGCCTGAACTACAGCGCCGGCGCCCGCACGCCGCTGGCCGCGGTTTTCGCGGGCGGTCTGCTGATGATCATCGTTGTGCTGGTGGCGCCGTTCGCGGCCTATCTGCCGAATGCCGCGATGGCCGGTATTCTCATGCTGGTGGCCTGGAGCTTGATCGATTTCCACCACATTATGCAGATCCTCCGGGCTAGCAAGTCGGAGACGGCCATTCTGTCGACGACGTTCTTCTCCGCCTTGTTCCTGGAACTGGAATTCGCCATTTTCCTGGGAGTCATGTTGTCGCTGGGTCTGTATCTGAAGCGGACCTCTCAACCGGGTGTGCGGATTCGTGTACCGG
>JBFEJM010000323.1:0-3416 GCA_041553175.1 Gammaproteobacteria bacterium
CTCATAGCTGGCCAACTCACAAAGCTACAGCGGCTGTTCAACATTGAAGTTGCGCGACGTCTGGCTGTACAACAACCGGAATTTCGACCATCGGACCAGCCATCCAGCGCTTCGGGCATCAATACTCGCAGAGTTTAGCCCGACTTGAGCGCCCGGCAAAAGCATCAGGCCGCAGGCACGACTCCGCTGTTATACGCAGAAGGAACGCCGTGCCCGCCTGGAATGGGAAAACATTGGTATCCGCACCACAATCCCGAGCGTTTTTCTTTGAAACGGGGAATCAGCGGTCTGATGAGGGATTCCTACAACAGTTGCCGGTCGGCCAAGTTAAAGCTGAGTGGATATACGTACCAAAATCCGCCAAGAGGAACAGGTCACACGATTCATGTCGACGGCCGGCGGCTGATCGCCAGCAGCTGCACCTCCCTCAACCCGCCCGCCAGACCGGCAGACAGAACGTAAACACCGTGCCCTGACCGGGTTGACTGCTCACCTGAATAGTCTGTCCGTGCAGATTGATAATGCGCTGGGCGATCGCAAGACCCAGTCCGGCATGATCACCGCTGCGTTCCTTGCTTCCACCCTGGTAGAAACGATCGAAGACATGCGGCAGATCCTGCGCGGGAATTCCTGCGCCGTTGTCGCGCACCTGTATCTCCACCTCCGGGTCGCGCCGCTGCAGAGCAACCCGTATTTCACCGCCGGGCGCGGTATGCCGCAGCGAGTTGCTGAGAAAATTCTCCAGCACCCGTTCGATCAGTCCTATATCCGCTTCCACGAAGGGCAGCGGTTCCCGGCATTCCATGCGCAGTCGCGCCGCGCGCTCGGCCGCTGCCAGCTGGAATTTCTGAATGACATCCTGTACCAGTTCGGCCGGTGCGAAGGGTTCGCGCTGCAGATGTGTCTCGCGGGCATCCAGCTTGGCAAGCTCGAACAGCTCCTCGACCAGCCGGGTCAGACGGCGACTGTGGGCGAGCGCGACATCCAGATACTGCGCGCGCGTCGCGGCATCGAAGCTGTCGGCTTTCAGTTTGAGCGTCTCGATATACCCCTGCAGAGCCGCCAGCGGCGTACGCAGATCATGGGAGACGTTCGCCACCAGTTCACGTCGCACTTCGTCCTGGCGCGTGAGATCGCTTAACTGTCCCCGAATACGCTCAGCCATCTGATTGTAGTGCGCACCCAGTTGCTCGATCTCATCCTGACGACCCCTGCGCAACGGATACGGCGAATGCTCGGTGAAGTTGCTTTCACGAAAACGATCCATCAGGTGCGTCAGCGAATGCAGCCGTCGCGTCAGCAGACGGAACAGCAGCAAACCCACGGCCAACCCCGCAACCAGACTCACCAGCACCGCCACAGTCGAGAGCCGGGCGAGAAAGTCACCCTGGAACAACTGTTCGGCGCGGTCATACTGCTCACCGCGCAAAACCACATACAGATAGCCCTGTGGCGCTTCCGCGCTGGGCACCGGCGCGACCGAGAACACCTTGTTGCGGTCAAAGCTGCGGGGGTCATCACCCAGCAACGGAAACATCTGCCCGGAGAGAAAGGATCGGATTGGACCGAGATCGACCCGCGCACGTTTCACTTTCTCCGGCTCGGCCGAGTACGAGCGAATGCCGCCGTCGGCATCGAGCAGGTAGATTTCGATACTGGGATTGACGGTCATGTAGTGCATGAACGCCTTCTTCAATGCGGCCTCGTCGAGCACACCACCGCTGATCAACTGTCGCTCGGCAATGAGATTCTGCGCCAGGTCCCGATTTAGATTCTGCAGGAACACCTGTTGATAGTGATGCGCCAGACTCGCACTCAACAACGCATACAACAGGCCGACACCCAGCAACAGAAGCGTGAGTGACAAGGCCAGCTTGGCGAACAGCGTGCGCGGCATCATGGCGCGGATTCGCGGAAGCGATAACCCACACCCCAGACCGTCAGGATATAGCGCGGTTCCGCGGGATCGGTTTCGATCTTGGCGCGAAGGCGATTGATATGGGAATTCACCGTATGCTCATAGCCTTCGTACTGGTAGCCCCACACCTGTTCGAGCAGCTGCAATCGCGAGTACACCCGGCCTGGATGGCGCGCGAAGTGTGACAACAGATCGAATTCACGCGCGGTCAGCGCGACCGCGCGATCGGCGACCGTCACTCGACGCGTCGCCGCATCGATGCGCAGATCGCCACAGACAATGGATGCATCCCGGTCGTCCGCATGACCGTCCTCACGGGCCACGCCATTCCCGAGCTGCGCGCCACTGCGGCGGAACTGAGTCTTGATGCGCGCCTTCAGCTCGGGAATGCTGAACGGCTTGGTAAGATAGTCATCGGCGCCGATCTCCAGCCCCAACACACGATCGAGCTCGGACGACTTCGCGGTCAGCATCAGTATCGGTACATAGCGCGGCTGCGCGCGCAGCTCTCGACACACATCGAGACCATCCAGACCCGGCAGCATCAGATCGAGAATGACGAGATCGTAGTCACGCTGCCGAAACAGCTGCAACGCCTGTCGGCCATCAGGCGCGATATCGGCTGCGCAATCGATGTCACGCGCATGAATCGCCACCAGGCGTGCGATGTCTGCATTATCCTCGACGATGAGCAGATTGTTCGCCATGACGTTACACAGCTCGCTTGACCCGGGGAAATGGTTTAGAGCGCGACAAGACGGATTCGTTCAATACGGAGGGCCTGCTTCGGCGCAAGCCCTCCGTGATCAGCAGGTTGGAGATAAATGACTCAGTAACGACCGCGCTCGACCTTGACCACGACTCTGGCCACTGGATTGATCCAGCGATGGACGCGGCTGTCGAGATCGCTCATACCGCCCAGGGCGTCGGTGTCACCGAGAATACCGCGATGCACATGTACGCTGTGATTGTGCTCGGTAGTACTCACACCGGTGGCACCCGTGCCGCCGTTGCCGCCCGGATCGGCCGGCACACCCGGCATACCCGGTGCACCGGCACCGTTGATGATCTCGTCGTTGGCTTCGGTGCCGGCATCGTAGCCATTCAGGTAGTAGGTGTAGGTACCCGGCCAATAGGGAATCCGCAACGCATCCAGCCCGACAAAACCGTCGTTGGTGGGCAGGAGCATGCCGACCAGTGACAGATGCCGGTTGTGGCGATGCGTATTCAGGGTGGCCGAGGTGGTGGCGCCGGGCGCGAGCAGACCGCCGGCCGGATTCGCAACGATATCGGCGCCAACGGCCATCAGATCGGTTTCCAGCCCGGAGATGTCGCCGCCTTCGGCCATGGCCTGCAGATGGGCAGAGGCCGGCGTACCGACTTCGAACACGTCCGCATGTGCGCTATGTGCCGCAACCAGCAACGGCGTGAAATAGGTGCCATGGGTGAGATTGGTGACTTCGACCGTCACCTTGCCGGCCATGACCGGGGCGCTGGC
>JBFEJM010000324.1:0-3409 GCA_041553175.1 Gammaproteobacteria bacterium
CCGGCAAGACTCGCCGCATCCCGATTGTGCTGGTGGGCAGACCGTTCTGGACCGGTCTGGTGAACTGGTTCCGCGATACCCTTGTGACGGAAGGTACAATTTCAGCGGAGGACCTCGACCTGTTCCAGATTCTGGACACGCCGGACGAAGTCGTTGATGCTATCTTCAAGCATTATGAAAGCCGCGGTTTCGAGCCCTCGGCCCAAGAGCAGGAAATTCTGCTGGAACTCTGACAATGATGATCAAAAACAATCGCGCGTACCTCGGAACCCTTTTGCTGGCGACCTGCCTGTTGACCGGCGCTCCACTGCAAGCCGAGGAGGACATTGCGCCGCCGCCCGCACCGGCTGACGATTATCCGCCTCCCGTCATACCGACCGATGACCGTGACAGCATCGAGCCGGAGGTCACCATCATCCGCCAGGAGGGCCGCACCATCGAGGAGTACCGGGTCAACGGCCAACTCTATATGGTCAAGGTGACGCCGAGCCGGGGCCCTTCCTATTTCCTGGTCGATGCCGACGGTGACGGCAATCTGGAAACCCGGCAGAACGAACTGGACCCGAAGATTCTGGTCCCGAGCTGGATCATATTCCGCTGGTAGACCCTTCCGCGCGGACACACACGCGCAACAGCGGTGTCCGGCGCGCATGGGTTCCGGCACTATCGTCGCCGCGCGGCACTTGTATAATGCGGCCACATGAACCCGGGTCCGTCACTGGCTGCACGCCTCCTGCACCATCTCAATTCTCTGTCCGAGCTGACCGGTCGCGCCGTTTCCTGGCTGACCCTGATCATGGTGCTGCTCACCTTCGGCATCGTCGTACTGCGGTATGGCTTTGATATAGGTTCGATTGCCGCGCAGGAACTGGTGATCTTCCTGCATGCGCTGGTGTTCCTGCTGGGCGCCGCCTATACCCTCAAGCACGACGGCCACGTGCGGGTGGATATCTTCTACCGCGGCCTCAGCCCTCGCGGCCAGGCCTGGGTCGATCTGCTCGGTATGCTGTTTCTGCTGCTGCCGGTGTGCAGCTTCATTCTGTGGTCGAGCTGGGAGTATGTGACGGTTTCCTGGGATATGCGCGAAGGTTCGCGCGAATCCGGCGGTCTGCCCGGTGTCTACCTGCTCAAAACGGCCATTCCGGTGATGGCGATGCTGGTTCTGCTGCAGGGACTCGCACAGGGATTGCGCGCGGTACTGGTGCTGGCCGGTCTTCCCGTCACGATCGAAGCACCGGCGGCGCGCGAGCTGTAACACCATGGACAGCTCGCTGCTCATCGACTTCATGCCGCTGTGGATGTTCCTGACCATCTGCCTGGTGCTGCTGGCCGGTTACCCGGTGGCATTTACGCTGGCGGGGGTCGCACTCGGCTTCGCCTGGCTCGGTCAGTCACTTGGCATTTTCGATGCCGCCTTCCTGGAGGCATTGCCCAACCGCCTGTTCGGCATCATGACCAACGATACGCTGCTGGCAGTGCCGTTGTTCGTCTTCATGGGCGTGATGCTGGAACGCTCCAAGGTCGCGGAAAGCCTGCTCGATACCATGTCGGCACTGTTCGGCTCACTGCGCGGCGGACTCGGCTACTCGGTCACTCTGGTCGGAATGCTGCTCGCCGCCAGTACCGGTATTGTCGGCGCGACTGTCGTGACGATGGGGCTGCTGTCGCTGCCGACCATGCTCAAACGCGGTTACGACCGCAGGCTCGCGGCCGGCACCATCTGTGCGTCGGGCACCCTTGGCCAGATCATTCCGCCGTCGATCGTGCTGGTACTGCTGGGCGACGTGCTGTCGTCGTCCTATCAGCAGGCGCAGCTGGACATGGGTATATTCGCGCCGAAGACCGTATCCGTCGGCGATCTGTTTGTCGGTGCGCTCATACCGGGGCTGCTTCTGGTCGGGGCCTACCTGTCCTATCTTCTGTTCATAACCTGGCTGCGGCCGGCACAAATGCCGGCCATACCGGCGGCTGAACTCGCCGCGCTGCGCGGACCGGGCATGGCGCTGCGGGTGGCCAAGGCGCTGCTGCCACCGCTGCTGCTCATTGTGGCCGTGCTCGGCTCCATCCTGGTCGGCTGGGCGACACCGACCGAAGCGGCGTCGGTCGGTGCGGTTGGCGCCCTTCTGCTGGCGGCGGCGCAGGGTCAGTTGCGGAGATCGGTACTGGGTGACGTTGTGCGCAGCACCACCCAGGTCACCAGTATGGTGTTCCTGATTCTGATCGGTGCCTCGGTGTTCTCGCTGGTGTTCCGCGGCTTCGGTGGCGACGACCTGGTCAGCGATCTGCTCAGCGACCTGCCGGGTGGTGTGGTCGGCGCCATGCTGGTGGTGATGGCGGTGATGTTCGTGCTGGGTTTCGTGCTCGACTTTATCGAGATCACCTTTGTCGTGGTGCCGATTGTCGGCCCGGTACTGCTGAGCATGGGTCTCGACCCGGTCTGGCTGGGCATCATGATCGCCATCAACCTGCAGACGTCTTTCCTGACGCCGCCGTTCGGATTCGCGCTGTTCTACCTGCGTGGCGTGGCGCCGGCCGAGGTCAGCACCGCCGACATCTATCGCGGCGTAGTACCTTTCATCGGCATTCAGCTGCTCATGCTTGGCGTACTGGCCGCCTGGCCACAGCTGGCGACCTGGCTGCCGACGCTGGTCTACGGCGAATAAGCCGGCACTTTGTCACCCCTCACGCATTCAGCCCCGTGCGTTCAAATACGCGCGCTCCGAGATGTCATGCCAGGCCATAACCTGTTCGCGAAATGCGCGGTAAGACTCGAATACCTTCTTTGACATCGCATCCTGCTTGGCGATTTCAGCGACAACCTCATCCGACAAAGCCTTGAGTTTCTGCAGTACTGGATCGGGGAAACGGCGCAGCTGCACCTTGTGCTCGGTCGTCAGCGTGTGCAGCGCGGCATTGTTACGCGCAGTGTATTCGGCCAGCATGTCCTGATTGGCAATCTTGCAGGCATTCAACACGATACTCTGCAGATCCTTTGGCAGTGCATCAAAGGCCTTCTGGTTGACGAAGGCCTCCAGTGTCGTGCCGGGCTCATGCCAGCCCGGGTAATAGTAATATTTGGCCGCCTTGTACAGGCCGAAGGCCAGGTCATTGTAGGGTCCAACCCATTCGGTGGCATCGATCGCACCCGACTGCAGCGAGGTGAAGATCTCGCCGCCGGACAGGCTCACCGGGGTACCGCCCACCCGGTGCAGCACTTCACCGCCCAGGCCCGGAATACGCATTTTCAGGCCCTTCAGATCGTCGAGTGAATTGATCTCGCGGTTGAACCAGCCGCCCATCTGCACGCCGGTATTGCCGGCGGCGGCCGGCACCAGACCGAATTGCGCATAGACCTCCTGCCACAACTCCATGCCGCCACCGTGATACAGCCAGCCGTTCATCTCCTGCG
>JBFEJM010000325.1:0-3406 GCA_041553175.1 Gammaproteobacteria bacterium
CCTGCCCTTGATCACGACGCTCCTCGGCCCGTTGCTTGCCACCGCCCAGGCCACCGGCACCCCCACCCAGCCCTCTCCCGTTCCGACCATCCGGTGGAAGCGGCTCCAGCACGGGGTGGACCACGCCGTGATCGATCAAACGGAATCAACCTTGATCAGCCTGTTGCGGGCGCATGGTGCAGTAACAAAAACGGCAACTGAACACCCGGGCGACTCCGCCGAAAAGCGGCTTGCCGTCCTGGCTGCCAATCAGTCCGTTAAAAAAGATGACCCTTACCATGGTTGGAGTCTCCTGATGATCGCGTCCTGGCGCGGTCAGGAAGATATCGTGTCACAATTGCTCAAGCAGGGCGTTGTGATCAACGAGCAGGATGAAGACGGTTATACCGCGCTGATGCGGGCTGCCAGTCAGGGACATGAAAAAATCGCGCAACAACTCATTGCCCATGGTGCCGCGAGCGATACCGTGCAAGTGAAAGGGAAAACGGCATTGCATCTCGCGACCGAGCAGGGCCATGTCTCCATTGTTCGTTTGCTGCTCAAGGGGCGCGCTGACAGCAACCATCGTAATGCAGACGGAGCGACTCCACTCCTGGCGGCGATACAGAATGGTCATGCCGGGATCGCGCGCATCTTGTTGGGAGTAGGGGCGAACCCGAATCTGATTAATCGGGAAGGTGACAGCCCACTGAGTCTTGCCGTCCGCTTGAAAGACCCCGCTCTGGTTCGCGATTTATTGGCCGCGCGTGCCGATCCTGATTCAGTAGATGCGGAAGGCCGAAGCGCGCTCTGGTATGCCGCGGATCAAGGCCAGATTGAACTGGTGCATATGCTGCTAAGCAATAAAGCCACGACCGAACTGAAGGATGCGGAGGGGTACACGCCACTGGCACGGGCCGCTTGGCGGGGAAATGCACCCATTGTCGAAGTGCTGCTTTCCGCGGGCGCAAATCCGAAAACATCGACCCTGACCGGTAATACGCCCTTGATGCTCGCTGCGAACAAAGGCCGTTCCGATGTGGTAACGAGGTTGATTTCCGCTGGGTCCGACATTAATGCTCGAAATAACGCCGGTGATACTGCCCTGATACTGGCGGCGGCCGCCGGTCATCTGGAAAGCGTACGTGCTTTGACGAAGGGTGGCGCTGACCTCGCGGTACGGAATCACCGTCGCGAACAGGCCGTTACTTTGGCCGAGCGGGCCGGTCATACGGAATTGGCAGCGGAGTTAAAGCAGGCACGCGGACAGGGTGGCTCGCTGTTAGATGCCTGGCGTTGAAAAATAACTCCCTACAGGCGGAGTGTTCTCCGATATACCATCCGCTGCTGTCCGAAATTGCTGGGGCGATATAGGTAGTGGATTCGCCCCGGACGTGCGCAAAGTCGCGTCGACCGATACACTAGCCTTCCTGGTAATGCCGGCCAAGACCGGCCCGACGAGCAAGATCATGCGCGGACGTTTCATCACGCTGGAAGGCGGCGAAGGGGTCGGTAAGACCACGAATCTCGAGTATGTAACCACATGTCTGAAACAGGCAGGAAAGCGGGTCCGCGTGACCCGTGAGCCTGGTGGTACGGCCCTGGGTGAGCATATTCGCGAACTGCTGCTGGATCCGGCGCATAAGGGTATGGCAGCCGATTGCGAACTCCTGCTCATGTTTGCCGCGCGCGCGCAGCACATTGATAAGGTGATCCTGCCAGCGCTGGAGAACGGGGAATGGATACTGTGCGATCGCTTCACAGATGCCACCTACGCCTACCAAGGTGGTGGTCGTGGGCTCTCCCGGCAGCGCATTGAGGAATTGGAAGCCCTGGTGCAGGGCGAACTGAGGCCGGATCTGACATTGCTCCTGGATGTGCCGGTTTCAGTGGGGTTGGCCAGGGCAGGCGAACGGGGCGCACTTGACCGGTTCGAGCAGGAAGAGACAGCGTTTTTTGAGCGCGTTCGACGCGCCTATCTGGATCGGGCGGAGGCGGCACCGAAGCGTTACCGCATTATTGATGCAAGCCGACCTTTGCATGAGGTTCAAGCCCAAATTGATGTCGCCCTGAAATCGATATTAAAGTAGAAATGTTATATATCTTACAGATATGAAAGATATTATGTACCCTTGGCTAGAGGCCCAATGGCGCCAGATTCAGACTCGGAGCGGGAACGAACAGTTGCCGCATGCGCTCTTGTTCGCCGGCCCTGCGGGTATCGGCAAACGGTTTTTCGCCAATCAGCTCGCCCAGTCCCTGTTGTGTAGACTGCCTGACCGGAATGGTTATGCTTGCGGTGAATGCCCAGCCTGTCAGCTGATTCAGGCGGGCACTCATCCCGATCTGCTTAGGATTCAACCAGCGGAAGATAAGACGCTAATTCTTATCGATCAGATTCGCGACGCCTGTGCCGCCTTGGCGCTGAAAAGTCACGCTGGCGGGCACAAGATCGCGATTGTTCAGCCGGCTGACCAAATGAACAGCGCAGCGGCGAACAGCCTGCTAAAGACGCTTGAAGAACCCACCGATAACACCTTGTTGATGCTCATTACCGAAAAACCGTCGCGCCTGTTTGCGACGATTCGGAGTCGCTGCCAGCAGTTGCGTTTCCCCATGCCGCATCCCGATATCGCTGACCCCTGGCTAAGGAAGCAATGTAGTGGTCAGGATACGGCTCTGCTGCTACGGCTGGCTGACGGGGCACCCTTGCGGGCGTTGCAGCTGGCCGATGAGGATATTCGGGAGAAACGCCGATACTGGCTCGGGCAGATACTCGGAATCCAGAGTGGGACACTAAATCCTGCGACTATCGCGGCCGAATGGGTCGGTGATTCGGAATTGCGGCCGCTATACTGGTTGGGTGATTTTGTGAGCGATCTGGTTAAACTGCAGTGCAATGCGTTAAATTCGATTAAGAATATTGACTTAGTTGATGATTTAAATAGATTATTACGTTCGGATAATGGTCCGGTGCTGCACCAGAGAATGGATCGAATCTTGCAAAGTCAACGAGCAGCACTTGGTTCGAGCGTCAATCGCCAACTGCTACTGGAAGATTTATTGATTGAGTGGACTCCGGCCGGGCAGACTCCGCGAGCCTTGGCCTAAAGGGAAAAGAGGTAAACATGAATCCAGCTCTGAAAGGTGCACGACAAGGTATCCTGTCGTTGACCATCAAGGATAAAGGCGCGTTGTATGCTGCCTACATGCCCTATGTGAAAAATGGCGGATTGTTTATTCCGACCAATAAGGCCTATCAACTGGGTGATGAGGTCTTTATGCTGCTGACGCTGATGGAAGAGACGGAAAAGCTACCAGTGGCGGGAAAAATTGTCTGGATTACACCCAAGGGTGCTCAGGGTAGCCGAGCTGCTGGTATTGGCGTGCAATTCAGCGACCAGGATGGCGGTAATGCACGACGCAA
>JBFEJM010000326.1:0-3379 GCA_041553175.1 Gammaproteobacteria bacterium
CTTCCAGTGCCTGTTGTTTGGTCTGGATGCTGTCACTGAATTGTTGAGTTATACGCGCGATCAGGTCCATGTCGTTCCATCGCCGAACAGACGACGGCGAGATAATTCAATATGCATCGAAGGCGTTGCGGATCCATTCGAACCGCAACCCGTTGCTGTCGGGCATCAGTCCAATCACATCGAACCGCGCTGCCAGCGTTGCCGCCATCGGGTGCGCCTGCAGATAGTGTGCGGCGCAACGCGTGATACGCGCGCGTTTGCGCGCATCGACCGACTCCAGTCCCGAGCCAAAGCGCGACTGGCGCCGGTATCGTACCTCAATGAACACCAGATTGTCTGCGTCCCGCATAATCAGGTCGATTTCGCCCCGGCGGCAGCGGTAATTCCGGGTGATCAGATGCAGACCGTGTCGCTGTAAATACTTGCAGGCATGGGCCTCGGCGTCATTGCCGCGGGTCTGCGCCGGTGTTCGTAACAGGTTGGTCATCCATGATCTCCTGTTGCAGTTCCATTGGTTCAAGTGTGTCGTCGGACTCGATGCCGCCAGCGTCCTCGATCCCTGCAGCTGGCGCCAGCGGCGTCGGGCGCCCGCGTTTGAACTGAGACCAGAGCAGGTCACGGTGAACCTGATGCTGGCGGTCGATGTACAGATCGCCGGTAACGCCGGGGTGGCGCGCAAAGCTGCCATCGCTCAGTCCCTGCAGATAAGGTGTCAGCTGAAAGGCGTCGATCCCCATTGCGTACAGCCGGGTATAGCGCTGCTCGCGTTCCGGCCACAGGCGTGCGATGTCGTCGCGCAGAACGACCGCCGGGTGCTCCGAGCGCAGCGTCCAGGGCATGTCGCAGAAGCGCACACCATCCATGTCGAGATCCATCTTTTCGTCGACCACGCCGGTGTAGATCTGCGAGGTGGCATAGGTCGGCAGCTTGGAGGCGCGATGGAACCGCAGCAGCGGCCGCAACAGGCGGCCCTGTTGCGGATAGGCGGCCAGGAACACAAAGTCGGCGTCCTGGCGCCGGCGCGGTTCGAACTCCGGTTGCTGGCCGAGCAGGCGGGTGAGCGACTGATGACGGCGTTCGCTGGCATCGATGTTGAGCAAGTCGCGCACGACATTGGAATAGGCGCGCTGGTCGCTGCCGTAACGCTGCTCCTCCAGCAGGATGCCGCCGAGTTCCTGCCAGCGCTGGGTGAAAGTCTGTAGAACGCGTTCGCCCCAGAGCCCTTCGGGTGTGAGTGCCAGGGCCTGGCGGTGACCATCCTGCCAGGCACGGTCGGCCACCTGGCGGGCCTCGTCTTCGGGGGACAGACTGAATTGATAAAGCTGAGGCGGAAAGATGCCTTCACCGATGGAGTTCAACGCGAGTACCGGCACGTCCATTGGATCGATCTGACTGAGTTCGGCAACCGCTTCCTTGGTCAGCGGACCGATGATCAGCTGCGCACCATCCGTCACCGCGCGGCGGTAGAGTTCGCGCACGCTCTGGCTGCCGGCACCCGTGTCGTAGTAACGGAGGGTGGTGCGGGTGGTGTCGGCGGACAGGTAATAGGCTGCTTGAATACCGTCGCGAATCGCCAGCCCGGCCTCCTGCAGTGGCCCGCTCAAGGGCAGCAGTACCGCAAGTTCGGTCGGCCGCACGCCCAGCAGCGCCAGCTGACCGCGCATTTCGGCGATGAACTGATCGCTGACCGGATGGTCCGGATAACGTTGCCGCCATTCTGCCAGTGCCAGCTGGAACTGCTCGGGATCATCGCGCATTGAACGGGCGGTTTCGACCAGTTCCATCCAGCCGCTCAGGGCATCCGGTGGCGGCGCGGTGCGCAAGTTGGCAAGGACGTAATCGGACATGCGCAGCAGGCTGCGCCAGATGGCGCGGTGGTTTTCCAGCCGTTCGGCCTCCGTCGGCAACAGGCCGTCCAGCCAGACACGCTCACGTGCGCTTTCCAGGGGATTGCCGGCCAGGTCATAGGCGGATGCGCGGGTGCGATGAAACTCCACCTCCAGCACCGGTGGCACCCGTGCGCTGATGGTGTCGAGTCGCAGCAGTGCTTCCTCGATCTGATTGCGGGCCAGTTCGAGTTGCGCCCGGACGAGTTCCAGGCGCGTGGTGTAGACGGGGGCGCCGACTGTGGGCAGGGTGCGCAGCACCTGCTCCGCCTCATCCAGATACTGCCCCTGCACCAGGGCGGCGGCCGCCGCC
The DNA here is from genome assembly GCA_041553175.1 of Gammaproteobacteria bacterium. GTDB lineage: Bacteria > Pseudomonadota > Gammaproteobacteria > Thiohalobacterales > Thiohalobacteraceae > JAHJQQ01. The sequence continues at coordinate 2,200 of JBFEJM010000326.1, forward strand.
AGTTGCAGCTCATCGCGTTCCGGCACGGCGGCGGCGCGGGCCTGCTTGAGCAGGAGGTCGGCGGCGGCGCGGTAGTCACCGGCGGCCAGCAGGCGTTCGCTTTCGCTGGCTTCGACCACGGGTGCGGGGCCCGGACGCGTCGTCGGTGGCGTGCAGGCGGTCACCAGCAGCACCGTCACCAGCGCGATGGCGCAGGCGTTCGTAAGGCGGAGCAGAGCGGATGGCAAGGCGTCGGTTATCGGCACGGTAGTTGGACTGTTGTCGGTTGGCGGCTATTGTAACGCGTTCGCGGACGAAACGAAGAGGAAGCGGTTGTGGACAATTCGGGCACCCTGTACGTGGTTGCGACGCCCATCGGCAATCGGGCCGATATCTCCCAGCGTGCCCTGGAGGTGCTGGCCGGGGTCGACCGCGTTCTGGCCGAGGATACCCGCCACAGCGGCACGCTCCTGACGATGCTGGGCATTGCCAAACCGATGCTGTCACTGCATGAACACAATGAGCAGGCCCAGGCGGATGCGATCGTGGCGCGCCTGCAGTCCGGTGAAAACCTGGCCCTGATCAGTGACGCGGGGACGCCGTTGATCAGCGATCCCGGTTATCGTCTGGTGCGTGCCGCGCGCGCGGCAGGGCTGGCGGTGGTGCCGATACCCGGCGCCAGTGCGCTGATCGCGGCGCTGTCGGTGGCCGGACTGCCGACCGATCGCTTCGTGTTCGAGGGCTTTGTTGCGGCCAAGGCCGCGGCCCGGCGCAGCCGCCTGGAACAGCTGCGCGACGAAACCCGTACGCTGGTCTTCTACGAGGCCAGTCACCGCATTCAGGCGTTTCTCGCCGATGCGGCCGAGGTGTTCGGCGCGACGCGCGAGGCGGTCATCGCGCGTGAACTGACCAAGGCCTTTGAACAGGTGCAGGCCGGCGATCTGGCGGCGCTGAACGCCTGGCTGGCGGCCGATCCCAATCACCTGCGCGGTGAATTTGTGGTCTTGGTGCGCGGGGCGGCGCCACCCGCCGAGGATGCGCTGGCACCGGAGGCGCAACGGGTGGTGGAGATTCTTGCCCGCGAGCTGCCGCTGAAACAGGCGGCGGCACTCGCAGCCGAGATCACCGGCGTGCGTAAGAACAAGCTGTATCAGCTGGCGTTGGCGCAGACGCCGTCGAAGGACTGAAAGATACTTTCACC
>JBFEJM010000327.1:0-3372 GCA_041553175.1 Gammaproteobacteria bacterium
CGAGATCGCCGATCCAGTCATGGCGTATGCGCGAGGAAATCAGCTCTGATAGTGCCGGATTGGCCTGATTGATCCAGCGGCGCGGCGTCACGCCATTGGTGATGTTTATGATGCGATCCGGAAAACAGTCATCGAAGTCCCTGAAGATGGTCTCGCGCATGAGTTCGGTATGAATCTGCGATACGCCATTGACTTTGTGACTGCCGACAATCGCCAGATGCGCCATGCGCACCCGTCGCTCACCGTGCTCGTCGATCAACGACATGCGCTGCACGCGAGCGACATCGCCCGGGTATTTATGGCGCACCTCTTCGAGAAAGCGGTAATTGATCTCGTAGATGATTTCCAGGTGCCGCGGCAACAGCTGACCGATGAGGTCCAGTTCCCATGTCTCCAGGGCTTCCGGCATCAGGGTGTGATTGGTGTAGGCAAACACTCGACGCGATATATTCCAGGCGTGATCCCATTCAAGGTGATGCATATCGACCAGCAGGCGCATCAACTCGGCCACCGCAATCGACGGATGCGTATCGTTGAGCTGAATCGCGACTTTGTCTGGCAATTCGTCGAAGGTCGACCGGTGCCGCAGGTAGCGGTGCAGAATGTCCTGCAGAGAGGCGCTGACGAAAAAGTACTGCTGCTTGAGCCGCAGCTCGCGCCCCACGTCGGTGGTATCGGCCGGATACAATACCCGGGAAATATTTTCGGTATGGTTTTTGTCTTCGACCGCCTTGATGTAATTTCCTTCGTTGAAATAGTTGAGATCGAATTCGCGCGTGGACTTGGCCGACCACAGGCGCATATTGTTCACGGTATTGACGTGATAACCGGGCACCGGCGTGTCGTAGGCCATGGCCATCACGTCTTCGGTATCGACCCAGTGATGATGCACTCTGCCTTTTTCGTTGCAGTACTTCACCACGCGGCCGTAGAAGTGCACCGGATACAGGACATCCGAACGCGGGAACTCCCAGGGATTGCCGTAACGCAGCCAGTTCTCCGGAGTTTCCACCTGGCGTCCGTTCTTGATGGTCTGGTTGAACATGCCGTACTCGTAACGGATGCCATAGCCATAGCCGGGCAGTCGCAGCGTCGCCATGGAATCGAGAAAACAGGCGGCAAGGCGGCCCAGACCGCCATTACCCAATGCAGCGTCAGGCTCCTGCATACGCAGCTCCTCGATATCCAGCCCCATCGACAGCAACGCCTTGCTTGCCTCTTCCTCGACATCCATGTTGAGCACGCTGTTATACAGCGTCCGTCCGATGAGAAATTCCAGCGACAGGTAATACACCCGCTTGGTGTCCTGACGGTAGTAACTGCGCATGGTCTCCATCCAGCGTTCCATCAGTCGATCACGCAGCGCATAGGCGAGACAGAAATACCAGTCGCGCGACTTGGCGGTGTAAGCGTCTTTGCCGACCGAGTAGACCAGCCGATTGGCGATCGAGCGTTTGATGGAGGCTTCATCCAAGCCAAGCATGTCAAACCGGAAGGACGCCGGATTGATGGAGGTCATACGGTGTGTTCCTTGCAGAGGGCCGGCACACGCCGGCAATGCTAAGTGTAGACGGTTATTGAGTGGATACAGCATATTGCGTGGTACGCAAGTACGGGGACAGAGCTAAAGATCTGTCCCCATGGCGGTGGTGTGCGGGTGGGCGGTTTTGCTTTGCCGGGTGAGGGAAATTGGATCGGATTCGAATTCCACCACCACACTGCGGTGTTTACCGCTGGCAGTGAGGCGGGTGGGTGGTTTCGATTTGCTGCGTGGTACGTACTTACGGGGACAGAGCTGAAGATCTGTCCCCGCGGTGGCGGTGTATTACGTGCGCTCGCGGGCGACCGCGCGGTAGCCGATGTCGCTGCGGTAGTAGGCACCGTCCCAGCTGATCGTTCGTACGCACTCGTAGGCGCGGGCCTGGGCGGCGGCGACGGTATCGCCAAGCGCGCAGACGCAGAGCACGCGGCCACCGCTGGTGACGACCTTGCCGTCATGCAGCGCGGTGCCGGCGTGAAAGACTTTGCTGTCGGCGGCTTCCGTCGTCGGCAGACCGTTGATGACATCGCCTTTGCGGTAGTCGCCCGGATAGCCGCCGGCCGCCATCACCACACCCAGCGAGGCACGCGGATCCCATTGCGCGGTGATCTTGTCGAGGCGACGATCGAGTGCCGCTTCGCACAATTCCACCAGATCGGACTGCAACCGCAGCATGATCGGCTGGGTTTCGGGATCGCCGAAGCGCACATTGTATTCGAGCACCTTGGGCGTACCGTCCGCGCCGACCATCAGACCGGCATAGAGAAAACCGGTATAGGTGCGACCTTCCGCCGCCATGCCGCGCACGGTGGGCAGAATGACTTCACGCATGGCGCGTTCGTGAATCTCGGGCGTCACCACCGGTGCCGGCGAGTAGGCGCCCATACCGCCGGTGTTCGGCCCGGTATCGCCGTCGCCGGCGGCCTTGTGGTCCTGTGAACTCGCCAGCGGCAGTACATGCTCGCCGTCGACCATGACAATGAAACTGGCCTCTTCACCGGTCAGGAATTCCTCCACCACCACCCGATGTCCGGCACTGCCGAATGCATTGCCGGCCAGCATGTCGCGCACGGCGGCGATGGCCTCGTCCTCGGTCTGCGCCAGAATGACACCCTTGCCGGCGGCCAGGCCATCGGCCTTGACCACAATGGGCGCGCCCTGTTTGCGTATATAGGCGACGGCCTCATCGACGTCGGTAAAATTGCCGTAAGCGGCGGTGGGAATGTTGTGGCGGGCGAGAAAATCTTTGGTGAAGGCCTTGGAGCCTTCCAGTTCGGCCGCACCCTTGCGCGGCCCGAAGCAGCGCAGCCCGGCCTGCTCAAAAGCATCGACCACGCCCGCGACCAGCGGCGCCTCGGGACCGACGATGGTCAGGCCAATGGCCTTGTCTTTGGCGAACATCAGCAGCGCCGGAATGTCGTCCGCGCCGATGGCGACATTCTCGACTTTGGCTTCATGCGCCGTACCGGCATTGCCCGGCGCCACATACACCGTCTCGACCCTGGCCGATTGCGCCGCCTTCCACGCCAGCGCATGTTCACGCCCGCCGCCACCGATGATGAGAATTTTCATTGCGATAAAACCCTGTCAACGCTAAGGCGCCTAAGGCGCGCGAAGGAAAACCAAAAACTATTGCTAAACGAATAATTCGCTCTCCCACTCGTTTTCGTTCGAAGAGAGGGAGATTCATTTTCCGATATCCACTGATATCTGTTTTACCTTCGCGCGCCTTAGCCCTGGTAGGGCGCATTAGGCCGAAGGCCGTAATGCGCCGGATGTGCTACGCGTTACAGACATCCGGCGCAATACGCTTCGCTATTGCGCCCTACATC
>JBFEJM010000328.1:0-3362 GCA_041553175.1 Gammaproteobacteria bacterium
CCCGGGTGCGCTTGCCCTGCGCACATCGGACCTACCTGGAGACGATCGTTCCTTCCGAAAACGAGAGGGGAATCTGCTCAGGGGGGCCGCTGGGGCGTGGAGCGGGCGGCGTGTCGCGGGATGCCGGTGCGTCGTTTTCAGCACTACCAGGCCGCCAGTCTGCGCCAACAGCTGTGGTCGGATATCGATACATCGCGCCGGCCGATTGTCGTAGCCGATGGCTTTTGTCCCGGCTGCGGCCGGCCGGCGCCGCTGCACGAGCTTCTCAAGCTGATTCGTCCGTTGAATGGCCTGCTGATTGTGGACGATACCCAGGCGCTCGGTGTCTGGGGGCACATGCCGTCGCGCACGACGCCCTACGGACAGGCGGGCGGAGGATCGCTGCGGTTGCAGGCGGTGCAAAGCCCGCACGTCGTGCTGATCAGTTCGCTCGCCAAGGGTTTCGGTGTGCCGGCGGCGATGCTGGCTGGACACAGCGCGCTGGTCGAGGCGTTCGAAACCCGCAGCGAGACACGCACGCATTGCAGTCCACCGTCGATGGCCGCGATTCAGTCGGCGGCACAGGCGATGGCGGTGAATCGCGATCATGGCGATGCATTGCGGTTGCGATTGGCGCGGAGGGTGATGCGAATTCGTACCGGGATGGCCCGGGCTGGATATTCGACTCAGCAGAGCATCTTTCCGGTACAGACATTGATGCCCCGCACGACCCTGGATGCCGTCATGTTGCATGCCCTTCTTCTGCGCCGCGGAGTACGCACGGTATTGCACCAGGCAGGTGATGGAACAGAGGCGCGGCTGAGTTTTCTGATTACTGCCCGCCATACGTCAGATGATATTGACGAAGCAGTACAGACATTGGCGCAGGTCAGCCGGGTGAATCGTGTGGCGAAATCAAAAAGGACTGTGGAGGTGACACATGGAGCAGCGATTACTGGACGAAGCCGAAGCCTTTGAGGCCTACACGGCCTTTGGCAATGAATGGGAGTTTCCCGATACGGCGTTTGAGGACGCGGAATGGGATGAACTGGAATGGGAAGACGAGATCAAGCGCGGCAGTCCGCAGTATATCGCCTGGGTGCAGGACGCGCTCAATCAGCTGCTCAAACTGTCTCTGGGCGTGGACGGAAAAATGGGCTCGGCGACGCGCGCGGCGATCCGCACCTTTCAACAGAAGAACGGACTCAGCAGGGATGGCAAGGTCGGTCCAAACACCGAGCAGACGCTTGTCAAAGTCTTGAACGCGTTGACCAGCGCGAAATCAGGCGCGCTCTGTGCGGCAGTGAAACGCCCCGAATTACTCGATCGCTTCGACTTCGACAGCGATAAGGTGAAGCCGCACCAGCAGCCGCAGATCAGTCGCATGGCACAGTGTGTGGTGGCGAACAGGCGCGGCGCGAAGCCGGTGCGCAGCATCCGTATTGTGGGGCATACCGATCCGGTCGGCTCGGGTGCATACAATCTCGATCTGGGGCGCCGGCGCGCGGAGCAGGTCAAGAAGAGTCTGCAGGATACGATCGATCTGCTGAGTCCCGGGACCTCGGCCGGCATAAGCTTTCCTATCGAGACGCGTGGTGAAAGCCAGCCGATACCGGGCGATGCGCTGCGCAGCCGGCGGGTTGAGGTGCATTTGCCGCCCATCGTCAAACCACCCAAACCGAAGCCCAAAGGCTGTCCGCCGCACAAGTCGCGCATCCGCCTCCATCTCAAGATTCTGGTGGCGCCGACCCGATTTTCGATTGCGACCATGCTGCGCTCGATGCGCCAGGTGTACGGCCCCGCCGGTTTCCGGGTTGAGGTTGCGTCGCGCGAGCGTCTCAGGCTGTCGACTCTTGAAGAGTTGGATGTCGCCTGCCCCGATCTCACCAAGCGCTGTCAGACCATGCCGTGCGCGAACACCAATCTCAATGCCGAGCATGTTTCGCTCTATACGCACAGGAACAATGTCCGTGCGAACGAGATCGTTGTGTACTTCGTGCGCCGGACAGTGCCGGGACTGAACGGTCTCTGTGATCATCCGCCAGGGCGCCCGGGTGTCGTCGTGACCGCGCGCGCCTCGCGCTGGACGCTCGCGCATGAAGTTGGCCATGTACTGGGTCTGTCACATGTGACCAACAACGATCGACTGATGACCGGCGGCGGGACGAACAACATCACCAATCCGCCACCCGATCTGATCCGTACGGAAATCCAATCCATGGACCGCAGCAGTCTGACGATCCCCTGCTGAGGGAGGTTATATGGCTATCTCGACGACTCAATTGCAACGCCTGCTGGGCGTTGACGAACCAAACTACGCTGGCCTTGCGCGTATGGGTCCGAAGATTCTTCCGCAGCTGGGCAGATTGGTGACGGGTAGGAACGAGTACGTTGCCGCCAACGCCGCGTCTCTGGCCGGGATGATCGACGGAGCTCAGGCGCTTCCCATACTCGATCGCGCGGTGCGCAGCCGGTCAATCGAAGTGCGGACTGCTGCGGCAGGTGCTTTGCGCAATATCAAGCATCCTCGCGCCATCACTCTGCTCGCCACCTTACTGAATGATCGAAACAAGGGGGTGCGCAAATTCGCCATCAAGGCATCCGCCAACCGGGCCAGCCCGGCGTTGGCGGCCAAGCTGCGAAGACTTGGTGAGCGCGACCCCTCTCGTGCATTGCGTGTGCTGGCGCTGCGCGTCGCGGGCGGTTCGCGCATCGCCTAGCTGGCCGCATCGTCAGGACAAAGGGTGCAGCTGATCGGCCCGAAGTGCGGTCGGCGGTGAATAAGTCTGTGAATCCGCATCTGATGCGGCAGGGAGAGCATCGCCATGCAGAGCTACAACGAGGACGTGGATGAATTCGAGTTCTATTCCGGATCCGAGCAGGAGTGGGATGCCTGGTCCGAGTTCGAGACCCTTGACGAAGTCGAAGACGAAGCGGAATGGGAGGCGGAGCGGCAGCGGCGCGCACGTTTTGCCCGAGCACGTCCCCGCAGCGCCGGTTCGTCGCGGCGCAAAACCGGAGTTCACCCACCATCCGGCCCGCGCCGTCCCGGTAAAGGTCCACCGCGAACAACACCAGGCCGGCCACGGCCGCGTCCACGACCGCCTGGCAGGCCCGGGCGACGGCCGGTCATTGTGCGTCGTGCCGCACCCTGTATCTGTCCCGCCCATGGCACGGAATTCGTGCGCTGGGTGCAGAGTTCCCTGAATCGAATCCTCGGCGAGAATCTGATCGTCAATGGCATTATGAGCCGCGCCTCGCGCACGGCGCTGCGCCGTTTCCAACAACAGCAGGGTCTGCCGGCCGACGGCATCGCCGGTCCGGATACCGAACGCGCGTTACTGGATGCGAAGGGTGGGGGTGCGCCGAATACAAGTGCACCG
>JBFEJM010000329.1:0-3345 GCA_041553175.1 Gammaproteobacteria bacterium
AATGCGTTCACAAAAGAGTGCCGCCTCTGTCATAGCGCTAACGACTCAGCTGCTCACTGAAGGGATGACTTATCACCGCTTCCAGCGCCGCCAGCAACTGATCGATCTGCACCTCCTCATGCGCTGCACTGAGGGTGATACGCAGACGGGCCGTGCCTTCAGGAACCGTTGGCGGTCGAATCGCCGGCACCCAGATTCCGCGTTCACGCAAACGATCGCTGATCTGCAGCGCGCGATCAGCTTCCCCCACCAGCAAGGGTTGAATGGGAGTGTCGGATGCCATGAGATCCAGGCCAAGCTGAGTTGCGCCGCGGCGAAACCGTGTTATCAGCGATTGCAGCTTTTCCCTGCGCCATGACTCTTCCTGCACCAGACGCAGACTGGTACGCGTCGCTTCCGCCAACGCGGGCGGAGTGGCGGTGGTGTAAACATAAGTACGCGCCTGTTGAATGAATGTCTCGATAAGATCCTCACTGCCGGCGACGAAGGCACCGAAGGTGCCGAGGGCCTTGCCCAGCGTCGCCATGAGGATCGGTACGTCCTCATCACTCAGACCGAAGTGCTCGAGACTGCCGCGACCGTGGACACCCAACACGCCGAATCCATGGGCATCGTCGACCATGAGCCAGGCGCGTGCCTCGCGCGCACAGGTGGCCAACTCGGGCAACGGCGCCAGATCGCCGTCCATACTGAACACACCGTCAGTGGCGATCAGGCGCTCTCCGGAACCGCTGGTGCCGAGACGGCGCTGCAGGTCCTGCGCGTCGCCATGCCCGTAACGCACGAGACGCGCACCGCTGTAACGTGCCGCATCCAGCAGCGAGGCGTGGTTGTAACGGTCCTCGAACAGCCGGTCGCTGTGTCCGATCAGGGCGCCGACAACACCCAGATTGGCCATGTAGCCGGTGGAAAACAGCAACGCCCGCGGCCGTCCGACAAACTCGGCGAGCTCGTCTTCCAATGCATGGTGAGCGGCGCTGTGTCCATTGACCAGGTGGGCCGCACCGCTGCCGACACCCCATCGTTCCGCACCGGTCTGCAACGCTCGCACGACTGCGGGATGGTTGGCGAGACCCAGATAGTCATTGCTGCAGAAACTCAGCAGCGTCTCGCCATCGACCTGCATCCGCGGGCCCTGCGGACCGGCGCTGACACGCCGCACGCGATAAAGCTGCTTTACCTTGCGTTGATCCAGATCGTGATGGAGGTCTTTCATACGTTTTCGCTGAACACATTCAGACTACAAAGGGCGGCAAAGTTAAGGCAGAGCGCATCAGGCCGAAGGCTGTCATGCCCCGGACGGCATTCCGGCCTATCCGTCTCAACAACACATTCGGCGCAATACGCTTCGCTATTGCGCCCTACCACAGCAGGCTGAGTGCAGCCAAGACCGTTATCAAAGCAAAGACATAATTCTCTGAAAAGGATTCTCTTGCGCGCACCTATGGCACTTTCGCGTTGAAGAGTCTTGCGATTTAAATCGGCCGCAATCCGAGCCGATCGAACAACTGACGGTCGTGATCGGTTTCCGGATTATCGGTGGTCAGCAGCCGCTCGCCGTAGAAGATGGAATTGGCACCGGCCAGAAAACACAGTGCCTGCAATTCATCAGACATATCCGTCCGTCCGGCCGATAAACGCACATAGGAACGCGGCATCAGCAGGCGCGCCACGGCCAGCGTGCGCACAAACTCAAAGGGATCGACCGCAGCGGTCTCGGCCAGCGGCGTACCCTCGACCCGCACCAGCAGATTGATCGGCACACTCTCCGGATGCCGCGGCAGGTTTGCGAGCTCCTGTAACAGTCCGGCACGGTCGTCACGACCCTCGCCCATGCCGACAATGCCGCCGGCGCAGACATTAATGCCCGCATCGCGCACGTGCGCCAGTGTTTCCAGACGATCCTGGTAGGTACGCGTGCTGATGATCTCGCCGTAGAATTCCGGCGAGGTGTCCAGATTGTGGTTGTAATAATCCAGACCTGCGCTTTTCAATCGCTGCGTCTGCGTATCGGTCAGCATGCCCAGGGTGACGCAGGTTTCCAGCCCCAGCGCTTTGACACCGGCAATCATCGCCTCGACCTGCGCCAGATCCCTGTCCCGCGGACTGCGCCAGGCGGCACCCATGCAGAAGCGACTGGCGCCCCGCGCCTTGGCCGCACGCGCCTCATTCAGGACATCGTCCAACGGCAACAACCGTTCGATTTCGAGACTGGTCTTGTAGTGCGCGCTTTGCGGGCAATAGGCGCAATCTTCCGGACAGGCACCGGTCTTGATCGACAGCAGCGTGCTGATCTGCACGGCATTGGCGTCGAAATGCGCGCGATGCACCTGCTGCGCCTCGAACATCAGGTCATTGAACGGGCGCGCGAACAGTTCCAGAATTTCGTCCCGCGTCCAGTCATGGCGTAGCGCCACCGCCGATTCATTCAGCGTTGCAGGTGCGTTCATCTAATGCATCTCCTCATCGAAATGGGTGTCCTGCCAGTCGGCACAACGGATGCGATACAGATCCCAGATCGACCAGGGGATCAGAATCAGCGCGACAGCACCGCCCGTAATAATCCATAACCGCCAGTCAGTGCCGTAGAAGGTACCGACGGGAATCACCAAACCGAACATGCCGTAGAAGCGGTAAGCGGCCCGTTGGGTGAAGTGGCCAACGTCCGGATTCGGGTGATGGCGGGCCAGGGCGTACACCACCATCGAGGCTCCGAACCAGAGAATGGGCGGAACGATCATCAGCACGAACAGCAACACCATGCCGGTGCCGGTAGGATGGGTCAGCAGAATATAGGGTGTAAGCAGCAGGCCCGGAATCATGGCCAGGATATTTCCGTAGTTGAAAAGCGAAGCGGTGAAACGCGCGCTGCGCGCGGAAACTCGCTGCAACTCGGGCTGCGTCGCGCCGGGATCGGACATGCTGGATCGACCTGCTAGACTGTTCGCTATTCGGGCCAGGGACTATGGCGCGACCCCCGACATCTGTCAACCGAAAAGGAATTCGATGGTTTACGACTGGTTAAATCCAGGCCAATGGGTCTGGCCGCAGCGGCTCCTGAATAACGTACTTCCCTGCACCTGCTGCCTCTGTCGCGCCCGCGACAGTTCCGGACGCGGCCTGTGTAGCGGCTGCCTGCGTGATCTGCCCTGGCTGACCAGCTGCTGTCCGCGCTGCGCCGTTCCGCTGCCGGACGCCGCCGGACTCTGCGGCACCTGTCAGCAGCAGCCGCCCCGGTTTGATCGGGCTACCGCACTGTTCCGCTACGCGTTCCCGATCGATCGCCTGATTCAGCAACTCAAATTCGGGCAGTCCCTGCACTACGCACCCCTGCTCGCCGAACTG
>JBFEJM010000330.1:0-3327 GCA_041553175.1 Gammaproteobacteria bacterium
AATGCCAGAAACTGGGCCTTCAACCAATCGAGGAACACATCGAACATATCCCGCGCCCGTGACTGCAGCGCCAGTTGCGTCTTGCTCAATTCCACATTGAGCGAACCCATGGGGCAGCCATAGCGCAGCACATCCCGTTCCTCGTTCAGCAGAATCTGCACATAGCGCTTGAGCCGGTCGCGCGGTTCCGGAATCGCCGCGTCCCATTCGGCCAGCATGGCGCGAATACCGGCCAGGCGGTAATCGACCACCGCCTCCAGAATCTCGTCCTTGGTCTTGAAGTAGTAATAGAAGTTTCCGCGCGGGATTTCCGCCGCTTCGGCGATATCGGTAAACGAGGTCTGATTGTAACCGCGCTGATAGAACAGCCGGTTCGCCACCTCGACAATATGCTGCCGGAACTCCTGACCTTTGCGTTTGAGTGCCATCGTACTGACCTGAACAACCGAGTCACCATTGTACGGTGTCCGCCCCCGCGCGGTAAGTGAGGCAGCGCTCAGGAACCGATCGGCACCGCCATCGACATCGGCTTCCGCTGACGCCGCTGCATTTCCGCAATTTGTTTACGGATGGCGCTGCGCCAATCGACCTGCGGTCGGTAACCCAGGCGCTTCTCCGCTTCCGCGTTGGTCGCATGGGTTTCCTCCAGCAGATGAATGATCGGACGCACCACCAGCGGTTCCCAGGGCACGATCGGATCGATCAGTTCCATCAGCCGGGCGAATACGTAGCCAATGGGGAAAGGCACACTGAAATGCGGTTGCGGATAGCCGAACTCGCTATGCAGAAAGCCGAGCACTTCGCGCACGGTCGGGACATCGGGACCGACAATATTGAAACTCTCATAACCGGTCAGACCGTCCGCCCGCGCCGCCAGCCGGAACGCCTCGCCGATATCGGCACCGTCGATGAGCGGCATGCCGGTGCGCCCGCCGTTCACCCAGGGCACCAGATGGGTCTTGAGGCGCGGCAACAGAATGGGCAGCAGACCGAGTCCGTAATGCTCACCCACAAACAGGCCGCAGCGCAGATTGACGAATGTGGTAGCACCGCCCGCCGCTGCACGCATGGCGTCTTCGATACGGCTGACGTTGGCCAGATGCGGCCAGAGTTTCGAGTGCAGTCCGGGCGCATGCGGGTCACCCTGGGCCTGGGGACCGGGCGCACTGGTGGTGCTGACGAACAGAAAACGACCAATGCCCCGCGCCACGCAGGCTTCCAACAGGCGCATACTCGGTTGCAGATACAGCGCATTCGATTCGGCGGCGTGCCCCCACAGTGAACTCCAGGCCGCCGCGTGACAGACCACGTCGATGTCTTCCAGCAGCGTCTGTACATACGCCGGATCGCGCAGATCACCCACCCGCACTTCATCGGCACACCCCGCCGGCAGACGCGCCGGATCGCGACAGGCGGCGATCACGCGCACAGCGGTATCAGGTGAGCGACTGAACGCGCGCAGAATATGGCCGCCGACAAATCCGGTGGCTCCGGTAATCAGAACGGTTGTCATGGCTGTTCCTCGGCAATGTCGACATCCGCCGCGCGCGGCGTCAGCAGGACGCGATTGATGGCGCGGCTGGCGATACCCGGCATCAGACTGAAACTCAGGCGGAACATGCGGTTCATCCAGCCGTCGGTGATACGTCCATAGCGCCCCAGCGAACGCAGCGCCAGACGCGCCACTCGATCCGGGGTCGAGGCAGGAAAGGGAAATTCGCGCGAGATGCCATTGCTGGCAAAGAACTCGGTGCGGGTGCAGCCCGGCACGACCAGCAGCAGATCCACGCCGGTGCCGGCGAGTTCGACCTGCAGCGCATGGGCCAGGGTCGCGATGAACGCCTTACTGGCACTGTAGGTGGCGAAGTAAGGCGCGCGCAGATCGGCCAGCAGACTGCCGACGCAGATCACGCCGCCGCGGCCGCGGGTGCGCATCGCCGGCAGCAGCCGCTGCATCAGTTCCAGCGGCACACTGCAATTCAGGGTGACGGTGCGCTGATCGGTGATGGGATCGAACCCGTCGAAATGACCGTAACGACCGACACCGGCATTGTTCACCAGCAGATCGACCGTCCATCCTTCCCACTCGATCTGACGGCAGAGTTCATAGACCGCATCGGCTGCGGTCAGGTCGGCGGCAATGACAAGACAGCGCGTACCGAACTCCAGGCGCAGATCGCGTGCCAGCTGATCCAACAGCTTTCTTCGGCGCGCAACCAGAATCAGATTCATCCCTGCCGCCGCGAGCTGGCGCGCGAACTCCCGCCCGATACCCGACGAGGCACCGGTCACCAATGCCGTCTCACCATAGCGCGTACGCAATGATTCCTTGTTTCGCATGACACCCCCTTCTATCCCTGCGCGGTTGACCCTGATGCAAATATTAGACGATTGTCTTACTTTTGCAAGTCGGGCCGTTTCCGCTGGCTTGACCACCCCGATGGCCGGGCGTAGAGTTGCGCCCTGCTACACCGCTTCAGGTGTTCCGAGGACATCCGTCCGAGGAATGAAACGGGAAGCCGGTGCGACCCGACGCACGCATGCACAAGGGTCAATTCCGGCGCTGCCCCCGCAACGGTAAGCGAGTCAAGGCGGATCAATAAGCCACTGTGCGCTGCACGCATGGGAAGGCGATCCAGCCGAGAAGGACTTCTCACTCGCGAGCCCGGAGACCGGCCCGAAGCTGTTTACCCGAATACCGTGTCGCGGGGGGCGATACCGAATGGGCGAGTCTGTCTCCAACCCGTTTCCGTTCTCCCGCCATGGTCCAGCCATGCAGTCCGCGCGCGGGTGTGCGCGAGATATTGGGAGAGTTTGCTTGTCCGGTCTGTCTTCGATTCGTTGCTTCAATACCCGTTTACAGCGCCAGCTGTTGACTGTTGCCTGCAGCGTTGCGCTGCTCGGCACCGCCACCGCGGCGGAATCCGATCCCGAATTCATCGTCACGGCCACACGCCTGCCGACACCCGCCGATCGAATCGGCAGCAGCGTGGTTGTCATCACGGCTGAGGACATCGATCGCCACAAGTACCGCTCCGTCGCGGACGCCCTGCAGACCGTGCCCAGCCTCGGCATCGTGCGCAGCGGTGGCGGCGTCGGCAAACTGACCAACGTCTTTTCACGCGGCGCCGAATCCAACCACACGCTGGTGTTGCTGGATGGCATCGAGCTGAACGACCCCAGCAACACCGACGGGCAGATCGATCTGTCGCATATCTACATCAACGACGTCGACCGTATCGAGGTGATTCTGGGTCCGCAGAGCACCCTGTACGGCTCTGACGCCATTGGCGCGGTCATTCAGATCTTCACCCGTCAGGGCACGGA
>JBFEJM010000331.1:0-3320 GCA_041553175.1 Gammaproteobacteria bacterium
ACAGTACCGATCTGGCGCATGCCGCTGGACATGATATCCGCAGTACGCAGGCCCTGGTCGAGCACTCTGCCGACCGCCGTCTCGATCCGATTGGCCAGTGTGGGCTGGTCGAGACTGTACCGCAGCATCATCGCGACCGACAGAATTGTTGCCAGCGGATTGGCCACACCCTTGCCGGCGATGTCGGGAGCGGAACCGTGAATCGGTTCGTACATGCCCTGCCCCTTCTCATTCAATGACGCCGACGGCAACATGCCGATGGAACCGGTCAGCATCGCCGCCTCGTCGGAGAGAATATCCCCGAACATGTTCGTCGTCACCATGACGTCGAATTGTTTCGGCGCCCGTACCAGCTGCATGGCCGCATTGTCGACGTACATATGAGACAGCTGGATATCAGGATAGTCACCGGCGAGACCGGTCATCACTTCACGCCACAGTTCCGTGCACTCGAGCACATTGGCCTTGTCGATCGAACAGACCCGTCCGCCCCGCTTGGCCGCGATTTCAAAGGCGACCCGTCCAATGCGACGAATCTCTGACTCGCTATAGACCAATGTGTTGAATCCCTGACGCTCACCGTTATCCATTTGGCGCACGCCGCGCGGCTGCCCGAAGTAAATTCCGCCGGTGAGTTCACGCACGATCATGATATCCAGCCCGGCCACCACCTCGGCTTTGAGCGATGAGGCATCCGCGAGCTGGGGATACAGGATCGCCGGACGCAGATTGGCGAACAGCCCCATGCCGGCCCGAATCGCAAGCAAGCCCTTTTCCGGCCGCACCGCGATCGGCAGCGGCTCCCATTTGGGGCCACCGACGGCGCCCAGCAGTACGGCGTCAGCCGCCTTGGCCTGCTCGAGTGTCGCGGCCGTCAGGGGTTCACCATGGGCGTCATAGGAGGCGCCACCGATCAACCCCTGTTCGGTAGCGACCTGAAGTCCGCCATCCGTCTTGAGATAGTCGAGCACCTTCAGCGCCTCGGACACGATTTCCGGACCGATGCCGTCACCCGGAAGTACCAATATCTTTTTTGTCATACCCGTCTCTTCCAAAGAAATTCAACCGCACAGGGACACAGTTACGCGAAGAAGGCCGTAACGAATACGCATCGAGAAAACTTACGCGCCTTTGCGTCACTCGCGGCAAGAAATGTGCGGACCTTGCTCAACTGAACAGCCAGGGTGTTTCGTTGCGCCGGCGCGTTTCATAGGCGCGAATCGCATCCGCATGTTGCAGGGTAAGGCCGATGTCGTCCAGCCCTTCCAGCAGACAATGCTTGCGGAATGAATCGACCTCAAAAGGCAGCGACTTGCCCGCTGGCGTCGTAACCGTCTGCGCCTGGAGATCGACCGTCAGCGTGTATTCCGGCGTCATCATGACCTCTTTGAACAAGGCCTCGATTGTCGCCGTATCCAACACGATCGGCAGCACGCCGTTCTTGAAGCAGTTGTTGAAGAAGATGTCAGCGAAGCTCGGAGCGATCACGACACGGAAACCGTAATCTTCCAGTGCCCAGACCGCGTGTTCGCGCGACGAACCACAACCGAAGTTTTCCCGGCCCAGCAGTATGCGGGCACCCTGGTAACGTGCCTGATTCAACACAAAGTCCGGATTGACCGGCCTGCCGCTGTTGTCCTTACCGGGTTCACCCTGATCGAGATAACGCCATTCGTCGAACAGGTTGGGACCAAAACCGGTACGTTTGATCGACTTCAGGAACTGCTTTGGAATGATGGCATCGGTATCGACATTCGGCCGATCCAACGGTACGACCAAGGCATCAAGTATTGTGAACTTTTCCATCATGACCCCTACCGATAATCAATTACATTTCATATCAGAATGCATTAAGAAGACAGATTT
The DNA here is from genome assembly GCA_041553175.1 of Gammaproteobacteria bacterium. Lineage (GTDB taxonomy): Bacteria > Pseudomonadota > Gammaproteobacteria > Thiohalobacterales > Thiohalobacteraceae > JAHJQQ01. The sequence continues at coordinate 1,867 of JBFEJM010000331.1, forward strand.
CCCTTGCTATGACACTGCGCGCTTTACGGTCTTTGGTGTGACAATCCAATCAAGTCAACGCCCGCACATCCACGAAGTGACCCGCGATCGCCGCTGCCGCCGCCATGGCCGGGCTGACCAGATGAGTGCGTCCACCCTGACCCTGCCGACCCTCGAAATTGCGATTCGATGTTGATGCACAGCGCTCGCCCGGTTCGAGCCGGTCAGCATTCATGGCCAGACACATGGAGCAACCCGGCTCACGCCATTCGAACCCGGCTTCTCGGAACACTCGGTCCAGTCCTTCGGCCTCGGCCTGTTGTTTGACCAGACCGGAACCCGGCACCACCAGGGCCTGTTTGATATTCGCGGCGACTTTGCCGCCCCGAATCGCGGCCGCGGCGGCGCGCAGATCTTCGATACGTGAGTTGGTACAGGAGCCGATGAAAATCTTGTCGACGTTAATATCGCTGATCGCAGTACCCGCCTTCAGGTCCATGTAGGCCAGCGCCTGGCGCATACCGTTGGCCTTGACCTTATCCGATTCGGTGGCGGGATCCGGCACACGGGCATCGACCCCGACCACCATCTCCGGCGAGGTACCCCAGGTCACCTGCGGTACCAGCGCGGCCGCATCCAGCGTCACGACTTTATCGAACTGCGCGTCGTCGTCTGAATGCAATCCGAACCAGTCGCTCACCGCACGATCCCACATATCGCCGGTCGGCGCGTACGGACGTCCCTGCACATATTCAACAGTCGTTTCGTCGACGGCGACCAGGCCGGCGCGCGCACCGGCCTCGATGGCCATATTGCAGATGCTCATGCGTCCTTCCATCGATAAGCCACGGATGGCCTCACCCGCGAACTCGATGGCATAGCCGGTGCCACCGGCAGTCCCGATACGTCCAATAACGGCGAGCACGATATCCTTGGCGCTGACTCCCGCTTGCAGGCGGCCGTCTACACGCACCAGGAGATTGCGGGATTTCTTCTGGATCAGGCATTGCGTGGCCAGCACATGCTCGACCTCGGAGGTACCGATACCGAAAGCCAAGGCCCCGAAGGCCCCGTGGGTGGAGGTATGGGAATCACCGCACACCACCGTCATGCCGGGCAGTGTCGCCCCCTGCTCCGGTCCGATCACATGCACGATACCCTGACGCAGATCGTTCATGCCGAACTCGGTGATGCCGAATTCGGTGCAGTTGGCGCCCAGGGTTTCCACCTGTATTCGCGAAACCGGATCGGCGATACCGGCACTGCGTGCCGTCGTCGGCACATTATGATCGGGCACCGCCAGTATGGAATCGGTCCGCCAGGGTTTGCGCCCGGCCAGGCGCAAACCTTCAAAGGCCTGCGGTGACGTCACTTCATGCACCAGGTGACGATCGATGTACAACAAAGCCGTGCCGTCCGCGTCGGCGCGGACCACATGGGCATCCCAGATTTTGTCGTAAAGCGTTCTGCCGGCC
>JBFEJM010000332.1:0-3306 GCA_041553175.1 Gammaproteobacteria bacterium
AACGGCGCACGCCGCCCGGGACAAGGTGACCCTGGAATCGCGGGTCGAGCGCCTCGAGAATCTCATGCAGAGTCAGGGGCTGATGGAGATGCTGACCCAGTTGCAGCAGATGCAGCGCGAGTTGCAGAAGCTGCGGGGCGAGGTGGAAGTGCAGGGCCACAAGCTGGAGCAGCTGCAGCAGCGTCAGCGTGATCTGTATGTCGATATCGACCGGCGGCTGCAGCAGGCATCACCGGCAACCGGTGTGACGACCATCGATCCATCGACATCGATGGGAATGCCCGCCACACCGGGATCTGTGCCATCAATGCCTACGACACCTGTGCTGCAGACACCCGCTGCGCCTCCGCCTGCCGTGCGGTCGCCGGATCAGGGCGCGGTCGATTCGGTCGCGGAGCGCAACGACTACGAGCAGGCACTGAACATTCTGCGTGAAGGGCGCTATCCGGAAGCGGCCGAGGCCTATCGCCAGTTTCTGGCCCGTTACCCGGGCAGCCGCTATGCCGACAATGCGCAGTACTGGCTGGCCGAGACGCATTACGTCACCCGCCAGTTCCCGCAGGGGCTGGAAGCCTTTGGTCAGGTCATCGCCAACTATCCGAACAGCCCCAAGGTCCCCGATGCACAGCTCAAGATCGGCTATATCCAGTACGAGCTGGGTAACTGGAAGGAGGCCCGCGGCCAGTTGGAGGCCCTGGTGCAACGCTTCCCCGACAGCACCGCGGCACGGCTTGCCGGTGAGCGGCTCCAGCGCATGACCCGCGAGGGGCGCTAGAGCGGCTTCCTGTCTGGCCTTGAAGGCATGGCCAGGCAGGTTGGGTCGGGGGTGCGGGTGGCCGGCTGCTGCCGATGCCGCTGACTTTTCCGTAGTTTCCGTGGTTCAAATGAACCTCGCCTGTCGACCCCCAGCGCCCTGTAGTAAACTTCGCGCATGATCAAGCTTGCTCCCGCATCGTCGGACGCAGCGGTGGCGGATCCGTCGCCGGCGCGGCTGCGCATTTCCGAAATTTTCCTCTCGCTGCAGGGCGAGTCGCGCAGTGTCGGCTGGCCCACGGTGTTCATCCGCCTGACCGGCTGTCCCCTGCGCTGCGGTTACTGTGATACCGCGTATGCGTTCCAGGGCGGGGAGTGGATGTCGCTGGAGGAAATCGAGTCCCGTACCGCGAACCTCGGCACGCACCACGTTACGGTAACCGGTGGTGAGCCGCTGGCGCAGAAGAGCTGCCTGCCGCTGCTGACCCACCTGTGCGACGCCGGCTACGAGGTCTCACTGGAGACCAGCGGCGCGCTGGATGTCGCCCAGGTCGATCCGCGCGTGATCAAGGTCATGGATCTGAAGACCCCGGGCTCCGGTGAAGTCGAGCGCAACCGTTATTGCAATCTCGAACATCTGAATCCGCACGATCAGATCAAGTTCGTGATCTGTGATCGGGCCGATTACGACTGGGCCAAGGAGCAGTTGCGTCACTATGAACTGGCCGAAATCTGCGAGGTGCTGTTCTCGCCGAGCTACGGTCAGCTGGACGCGCGCGCGCTGGCGGACTGGATCGTGCAGGACCGCCTGCCGGTCCGCTTCCAGATTCAGCTCCATAAGTATCTGTGGGGCGATCAGCCCGGCCGCTGAAACCTGATGAATGATTCTCACGCCAAGGCGGTAGTGCTGCTGTCCGGCGGTCTGGACTCCGCCACTGTGCTGGCCATGGCCCTTGAGCAGGGGTTCAGCTGCTATGCGCTGAGTCTGGATTACGGCCAACGGCATGCCGCCGAGCTGGCGGCGGCACGGCGGGTGGCCGCGGCCGCGGGAGTCGCCGAGCACAAGGTCATTGCGCTCGACCTGACTCAGATCGGCGGTTCCGCACTGACGGATTCGACTATCGCCGTGCCGGAGCAGCCTTCGACCGGCATTCCGGTGACCTATGTGCCGGCCCGCAACACGCTGTTCCTGTCGCTGGCGCTGGGTTGGGCCGAGGTGCTGGGGGCCGGCGACATCTTCATCGGTGTCAATGCCGTCGACTACTCGGGTTATCCCGACTGCCGCCCGGAATATATTGCCGCGTTCGAGCGTCTAGCCAACTTAGCCACACGTACCGGCGTGGAAGGCCCCGGCTTTCGAATCGATGCGCCACTCATCGAGATGAGTAAAGCCGAGATCATTCGTGCCGGCATGCGTTTGGGCGTGGATTATGCGTTGACTGTGTCCTGCTATGCCGCCGATGACGAAGGCCGGGCCTGTGGCCGCTGTGACTCCTGCCGGCTGCGCGCGGCCGGGTTTGTCGCGGCGGGCGTTCCGGACCCGACCCGATACCGCGCACAAGGCCGACAAAACGCGCCGGTCACGCTATAGTCTTAACGTTGCGGACAAGCAATACGGTAATTTGCCGCCGGGCGCCTGTTGCCGCCCGCACCCGTAGTCACTCGCTGAGGAAACGATGATGGTATTTGAGAATTTTGCAGCCGCCCAATCCTATTTCCTGTGGGGCACTTTCGTCATTGCGGTGATACTCGGCGCAGTGGCCAACAAGACCAATTTCTGCACCATGGGCGCGGTGTCCGACTGGGTGAACATGGGCGATACCGGCCGATTTCGCGCCTGGCTGTTCGCCATTGCAATCGCCATGCTCGGTGTGGTCGGGCTGGAATACCTCGGCATGGTCGATGCGGGGCAGGCCTTCCCGCCCTACCGTGCGGGCGAGCTGGTGTGGGCCGAAAATCTCCTCGGCGGTCTGCTGTTCGGTATCGGCATGACACTCGCCAGTGGCTGCGGCAACAAGACGCTGGTGCGCGTCGGCGGTGGCAATCTCAAGTCCATAATGGTGATGCTGGTGATTTCGGTCATCGCCTATTTCATGGTCAACCCCTTCCCCGGTTCGGATCAGACACTGTTCACGCTGCTGTTCTACGATTGGATGCGCCCGCTCGCCTTTACCCTCAAGACCAATCAGGATCTGGGTGCGGTGGTCGCCGGTGCCGCCAACGCGCCGCTGGCGCGACTGGTGATCGGTGGCGTGCTGGGGCTGGTGCTGCTGATCATCGTCTTTAAATCGACGGATTTCCGCAGCAGCTTCGATAACATCCTGGGCGGCCTGGTGGTCGGCCTGGCGGTGCTCGGGGCCTGGTATCTGACCAGCAATGTCACCATTGATCTGGATGGCGAAAACTATTCACTGCGCAGCTACGCGCAGCAGTGGGATTTCCTGGCCGACTCGGCCGAGGGCAAGCCGGCTGATACGCGGCCGCTGGCGCCGCAGTCGTTCACCTTTATCAATCCAATGGGGCAGACCTATGGTTATGCCACTGAAGGCCTCA
>JBFEJM010000333.1:0-3306 GCA_041553175.1 Gammaproteobacteria bacterium
CCCGGCGCGAGCTTGGCGGCCTTGGACAACCAGATCACCGGCTTGGCACCGGCCGGCGTCCAGGTCATGAGATGGGCACCTTGCAGGGCCACGCTTGCCGTGGCATGAATGTTGGTCACGTCGGCCACGATCATGCCGGCGGAGGCCTCTCTGAAATTCAACTGACCGGGGACACCAAAACGCGAATTGAGGGTGGCAATATCCATGCTCTTCCATACTCTCAAGAATGTGGATGACGAATCCAGAAACCGGCGCCAGACTGTCGGGCGCTGAAACAAATGTACGCCCGCGCGCCCGCTCCGTCACCATCATACCAATACCGTAGACGGAAAATCGATCAACCACCCAATTCAATCCCCGCCTGAGTCATAATGGTACATGTGAGCAACGATCTTCAGAGCGATGGAACATCGGGCACAACGCCCCCGCGCCGGCCGCTGGAGGATTTGATCACTCGGCTGGATGCGGGCTATGGCCGGCTGCCACCGGCACTGGCGCCGCCCGAACGCGATCGAACGCTGGCCGCCCTGCGCCTCGCCACCGCCGCGCTGCGCGATCTGGCCGCGCTGGATGAACAGGTTCCGCGACCGCTGCAAGTCGCGGTATTGGGACCTACCCAGGCCGGCAAAAGCACAGTCGTCAATCTGCTGCTGGGACAATCGATGGCCGCGGCCAGCCCGCTCGCCGGCTTCACCGTCCACCCGGCCGGCTTCGGGATCGCACTCAGGAACAGCCAGCTCGATTGGCTGCGACCCTTGTTCCCCGACTGGACACGGCACGATCGTGCCGCACTGTCACGCGATCAGCTCGACGCCTACGCGCTCGACACACTGGCTGCGACCGCCGGACTGCCCGACGACACCGTGCTGTGGGATACCCCGGATTTCGATTCATTGAAGGCGCACGACTACCAGCGCGGCGTGCTGGATGTGGCGGCGTTCGCCGATGTCGTGGTGCTGGTGCTGAGCAAAGAGAAGTATGCCGATCTGTCGGTCTGGACATTTCTTGAACTGATGCGCCCGCTGCGCCGGCCGCTGCTGATCTGTCTCAACAAGATGACTCCGGACGCCGAGCAGGCCATTGTCCAGTCGCTGCGCACACGCCTGCGGGAACGCACCCTGGACGCCGACGTTATCGACATCGTCACACTGCCCTACCGGACGGATATCGATTCCCTGTCGGCCGCCCTACCCGAGCGCACCCATCTCTGTGCGGTTCTTGGTCGAGCGCTTGCAACCGTTGACCGGCAACAGCGCGCACCGGGTGTGCACGATCTGGTGCAGACCCATTGGGAGCACTGGACGGCACCGGTGGTGACCGAACTCGCCGCCGCCGGCGCCTGGCACGACGCCATCGATAACGCCATCGCCCACGCGCTGCAGTTTTATCAATCCGAATTTCTGGATCACCCGCAGCGTTTCGACACCTTTCGCCGCGCCATACTTGAACTCCTGCATTTGCTGGAGCTGCCGGGCCTGGCGGGCTCCCTGACGCGCATTCGGCAGGTCCTGACCTGGCCGGCACGCCAGCTGTTCGGCAGCCGCCATCTCAGAAAACTGACTGGTCAGACGCCCTCCGCCAACGACGATCAGCCGGCCGAAGAACGCATCCTCAATGACGTGCTGGAGCATCTGCTGACCACCCTCGCGCGCGATGTCCTGCGCCAGTCGGAGCCGCAGCTCCCCGCCGCGGTGTTCTGGCAGGCACTCGGACGCCGCCTGACTGAACGTCAGCCGATACTACTGCAGCGCTTCACCGCGGCGGTGCAACAGCATCATCAGGACTTTCAACCGGAGATCGAAGCCGCCGCGCATCAACTCTATGAAACGCTGCAGCACAAGCCCGCGCTGCTGAACACATTGCGCGCGGCGCGCGTGACCACCGATGCGGCGGCGGTGGCGCTGGCGGTCAAGACCGGCGGGCTCGGCGTGAACGATCTGCTGTTCGCACCCGCCATGGTCGCGCTGACCTCGATGCTGACCGAAGGCGCCATCGGCAGCTACATGGGCCGGGTCGCCAGCCAGCTCAAACACCGCCAGTACGACGCCGTATCCAGCCGGGTGTTTGCCGCAGAGGTTCAACCTGCACTGCAGTCCCTGACAACTGAACTGGATGCAGTCGGCCTGTTCGGTGTCAGCGAGCGGGAGTATCAGGCCGCACAGAAAGCACTGGAGAACTGGACCGCATGAGCGAGTTGATTCAACGTCTGCATCATCAGGCCGGCGTTTGGGAGGAGCGCGCCCGTAATGCGGGCTGGCTGGATGAGCGCGACGAACAACGTCTGCGGCAGCTCGAGCAACGCACACCCGCGGACCTGTTTAAGAACGGCACCGGCCGGCCGTTGGTGGTCGCCTTCTTCGGCGGTACCGGCGTCGGCAAAAGCAGCCTGCTCAATCGCCTCGCGGCGGAGCCTGTCGCCCGCGTCGGTGTGGAACGGCCGACCTCGCACGAAGTGACGGTCTACGTACACGAAGCGATCGAACTCGCTCAACTGCCGACGGAACTGCCGCTGGAGAAAGTCCGTATCGCACGTCATACTGACCCGGCGCGGCGCGATGTGCTGTGGATCGACATGCCCGATATCGACAGCACCGAACAACGCAACCGCAGCCTCGCCTTCGCCTGGCTTGCGCATGTCGACCTGCTCATCTATGTGGTCAGCCCCGAACGTTATCGCGACGACGTCGGCTGGCGGGTACTGCGCGAACGCGGTCAGCGCCACGGCTGGTTATTTGTCATGAATCACTGGGACGAAGGCGCACCGGAACAGCTGGACGATTTCACCGCCATGCTGCGCGAGGCGGGCTTTCGCGACCCGCTGGTGGTACCGACCTGCTGCGGGGGGCCGCCCTGCGCCGACGATCAGTTCCCGAGGCTCGAAACGGAGATCCGCACAGTTCAGGCGCAGCATGGTCAACAGGAACTGGAGCGGCTCGGTCACCGCGTGCGGCTGGACGATCTCGCCGGCGCCATTCAAGCCGCGCTGGAACGGCTCGGAAGCGAACAGACCTGGCGCCAGCTGCATCAGGATTTCGACCATCAGTTCAGCGCGACCCAGGCGGCACTGCTGGACGGCATGACCTGGCCCATCGCCGACATCGCCGTCGACTTCGGCAGCCGCGATCGCGGCCTGTTGGCGGCACTTTCCGGCAGCATGTCCGACAGCAAGCCAGACGCCACAGCCGAAACCGGCAACGCACCCGCCGCCGGCGCATGGCGCGCCGTCGACGCCCTCTGGGACAGTTGGGCCCAGGACAAACTCGCCGAGACCGCCGACAGCCTGGAGATCGCCTTGCACAATGCCGG
>JBFEJM010000334.1:0-3283 GCA_041553175.1 Gammaproteobacteria bacterium
CCAGCAACGGCATGATCTGTTTCCAGACACGCTTGTTGGTGGAACGCGCGACTGTCAGATAGACATAGCGCTCGATGGCAATGGCCAGGCCAAGCGCCAGCACAACGACAATCGGATACATGAACAGACCACCGGACTGAAAAAAGCCAACGATCGATGTGTAGATTTCCATACGCTTATCCCCGCGCCAATGTGAGCTAAATGCACTATAAGTAGGTTGTTATTCAGTTCCGTGAACTGAATCGTAATATCGCAATTCGCGCCGGAAGATATCCCGCTCTACCGGTTGCAGCGATTCATTTAACAGACTGCCCGCCGGCAGGCCGGCGATCTCGCCGAGTTCGGACGCCTTCCAGGGCACGATGTAGAGAGATTTCGGCAGTTCCTGGTTACCCTTGACCGCCATGCCCTCCATTTCGAGCTCTGTATCGGCGGCAATCGCACCGAATGTCACGAATGTGAACAGCGTCACACTCAGCCAGCCACTCAGGTATGTGATCGGACGCTTCATTATCTAACCCCCAGACGTTGTTTGAGCTCGGCGATCCAGATGTTGATCTCCTGGTCTTCGCCGGCCTGCGCCTGCGCGTAGGCCTCGTAGTGGGGTAAGGCCTGAGCCGGTTGCTGGAGATAGAGATCGAACAGGATACCCAGGTTACGGTGCGCCAGCGGGTAGCCTGCATCGGCCGCCAGGGCGGCCTTATAGGCTGTTTGCGCGTCGTCGAAACGACCGGCTTCCCGATAGAGCATGCCGAGTTGATTCTGGGCGACTGCATTGGCCGGATTGGTTTTGACTGCCCGCTCCAAAGCCTCGATGGCCGCGGTGGAATTGCCGAGATTGGCGTGGGCGATGCCCAGATTCGTATAGGGCCCCGAGGCATCGCTGTATGACCGGGTCAATTTTTCCAGAGGCACGATGGCGTCGGCATAACGCCCTTCCTGCATCAACTGCAGGGCCTGCTGATAGTCGCGCGGCAAGTCAGCTGGCGCGGCACCCTGCGACACCGGCTTGGGCGAGCTCGCACAGGCCGACAGCAACAGGCCCACAACGCCGATCAGCAAGCAACGTTTAACGCATTTCCGCGACAAGTGCCTCTCCCCGCTCCTGCTTTGCATAACGCGCCGGCAGCAATTTACCCAACCGCTGCAGGCTTTGTTTGATCCAGTCGTCATAGATTCCGTTGGGAATGCGCGCGACGTTGGCTTCGTGCACCTCGATCGCCTTCTCCTCAAACGGGTAGGCCTGCTCCTCAAGGAGGATGTCATACTGTTCGATCTCCTCGGCGGACAGACCGGCGGGACGTTCGGATTCCATCAGCGCCCGACCAAATTCGCGATAGATCTCCGCTATACGATAAGTCGCCGCCGTCATGACCTCGGCCACACCGTAGTCGGCAACCTGGGTATAGCGATCGACCGCCAGTTCGAGACGCTTTTTCTTCAGTTCGAGATTCTTCTTCAGCGGAGCCTTCAGCTGTACCTGCTGGTAGGCCGAAAGCGTCGGCTCCGCGAGTTCCAGTGCCGCCTTGGATGCCAGATAGCGGGTACGATCTGTACGCTCGGATTTGGCTGCAGCCGCTTCCACCCGCACCAGCTCTGCCAATGAGTTCAGACGTTCCGCATGCGCGCCGGTCGCCGTCTGCAGATCAATGACATGCTGACGCGCCTCGATGGCCGGTTCCAGCGGCGCCGGGAATCGTGCCGCAAAATTACCCCAGGCCGTGATCGCCTTGGCACGCTGTTGTGACTGTTCGTAGAGTTCTGCGGCCTGCCACAGCGCCTCGCGCTGAATGGTCGGATCCGTGCTGTCAGCGGAAATGCGTTCGAATTCGCCCGCCGCCTGTTCCGGCCTGCCGCCTTCGAGATAGGCCACCGCCAGGTTCCGCGTGACCTCGCCCTGCAGCTCATGCTCCGGATACTTGCGGCGGAAGGCCTCAAGCTGCGGGGTCGCCAGCGCCCAATCGCTCAACTGCAGCAGGGCCGCGGCAGCATCGTAATCGGCTGTCGCGACAATGCTCGCGGTAGGCGCATTGCTCGCAACCCGCGCAAAATGCCCGGCTGCCGCGCGTAGATCACCCGCGCTGCGGGCCTGCTCACCCTGCCGGTATATCGATGCGGCCAGCCGTTCAACCAGATCATTGCGGGTCGGGTCCTTGGCCGGCACCAATGCCAACGTTTGTTGGTAGGCACCCTCGGCACGCTGATAGTCCGCCAGATCAAAGCTGGCATGGGCAACTACGGTCCAGGCGGTACGTCGCAACTCAGGTGTACTGTTCGGTGCCTCCACGACCTTCTGACCGGCCTGCACCGCCATTGCGTGTTCGCCCAGCTTGAACAGATCCTCTGCCGCCTTGGTCAGTACGGTATAGGCCTGTGGGTGAGCCGGGAAGGTGTCGGAAAAACGCAGGGCACTGCTGATACCGCGCCGTTGCCAGTTGGCCTGCTGTTCACCTTTTAGTACCGTTGCATGCCGATCAAAGGCCAGCAACGCCGCATAGCCGGCCTCGGCCGCCTGCGCATGCGCGGGATAGTCATAGGCGGTCTTTTCGTATGCCTCGGCGGCTCGATCGTAGGCCTTGCTTTCGAAATAGATCTCCGCCAGCAGGAAGTTCATGCGCGGCGCCTCTTCCGCCTGCGGGAAGGAGGCGAGGAAGGCCAGATACCAACGCGCCGCCTCGGCATAATCGGGCGCGGCCTTGGATTGCTGGGCCAATGCATGATAGTGGCGCGCAAGATCCTCCAGGTTGGACTTCAGCGCGACAACGACATCCGGCGCTGATTTCTGGGTGTGAGCGGTCCAATACGGGCCGGTCAAGGCATAGCGCTCGACAAAATCCTTTTTCGCCGCCAACACCAGGGTCGGGAACTGACCTGCTTTATAGGCTTCGATCACGCGCACCTGGAATGCGGGTGCCTGCCTGTGAAGCGGATGCCGATCGACGAAGGCATGAAACACATCGGCGGCGTCAGAATAGCGTTCTTTGCTCAGATAGAGTTCGCCCAGATTTGCGTAGATCAGATCTTCGTAAGCACGTTCACCGCGACGCTGGAAATAGTCACCGACCGAGGTTGGTCCTTCCTGATAGGAAAAGCTCAGACTGACAACGCGTAGTGAATCGTCGAGCAGTTCACGCTCAGCCCGGCTCATGTTGTCGCGCACATCAGCCCCGCCGGCCAGCCGCCGATCCAGCAATTCTATGAATGCATCAAGCGCCTCTTCATAAAAACTCTGCTTGAAGCGCGCCCAACCCATTTTGTACAAGGCACGTTCATAGAAATCCGA
>JBFEJM010000335.1:0-3262 GCA_041553175.1 Gammaproteobacteria bacterium
GGCGGCACCGCTCGCGGTTATCCCCTATCTGGCCTCCGACCGGGAAATCACCTCCCAGAAGCGACACCGTCGTTTGGTGGTGCTTGGGGCCGTGGCGGTGGTTTGCGTCGCCGTGGCGCTGGTGCATTTCTTTGTGTCGCCCCTTGACGTACTCTGGTTCCGGGCACTGCGCAAGGCCAGTCGAGTGACCGGTATCGACGTCTGATGTTTTGGATTGCGGCGGGCCACCGCCGCACAAAATGCCGGGCCGAGCACTGACTGCCGGCCTGAATTAGAGATCACTAAAGGTTTACAGGGCCCTACCCGTTAACCAAAGTGACTTTTTTACAATAACTTGGGGCGCTATCCTACAAAGCGGCGGGGTTTTCCCAGTGCCGTCGGATGGCGATTTCGGATACACTCCTACGACGATCAGCGTCGACTTTCATGAGGTTCATGCAGTATGGAGCGCATCAAGCAAGCGCTGGAGAAGGCTCGCCAGGAACGCGAAGGGACGTCCCCCGCCGCCACGGCATTCTTTCGCAAGAATGTCACGCCGGCGGAAATCAACTATTCCCAGACCCGGACCGAGACTGTCGGCCAGGCAACGCTGAGGAAGCACCTGATTGTGAATGCCTTCCCCCAGGGCGAATACGCGGACGCCTATAAGATCCTGCGCACCCAGGTCCTGCAGCGCCTCAAGGAGAACGACTGGAACGTGCTTGCCGTGACCAGCCCGGGCGAGGATGAAGGCAAGACGCTGACGGCCATCAATCTCGCCATCAGCCTGGCCATGGAAGTGAATTACACCGTCCTGCTGGTCGACGCCAATCTGCGTCATCCAAGTATCCACGATCAGCTGGGCCTGCCGGCCAGCAAAGGTCTGAGCGACTATCTGCTGGAGGATGTCGAAATCTCCGAACTCCTGGTCCACCCGCAGAATCTGGAGCATGTCGTCCTGCTGCCAGGCGGCAAGGCCGTGCAGAATTCCTCCGAACTGCTCAACTCGCCGAAGATGGCCCAGCTGGTGGCCGAACTGAAGACGCGCTATCCCGGCCGCATCGTGATTTTCGATCTGCCGCCGGTACTGTCCGCCTCGGACGCCCTGGCATTCTCGCCCTATGTCGATGCGGCGCTGCTGGTGCTCGAAGAAGGCAAGACCAAGCAGGACGACGCGCGCCGCGCACTGGAACTCCTCGACTGCACCAATGTTCTGGGCACGGTGCTGAACAAGGCCAACCGGGACTGATCGGGGTCAGCTGACGCATGTACGAGACACACTACGGATTACAGGAAAAGCCCTTCTCGCTGCTGCCGGATCCGTCATTCCTGTACATGAGCGACAAGCATCGCATCGCCTTTGCGCTGCTTGAGTACGGTCTCGGCAATCAGGCCGGCTTCACCACCATCACCGGCGGTATCGGGACCGGCAAGACGACCCTGATCCGGCACCTGCTCAACAACATGGCGCAGGACGTCACCGTCGGACTGATTTCCAATACCCACCGTTCCTTCGGCGAACTGCTGCAGTGGATTCTGCTGGCATTCAATCTCGATCATGCCGGCAAGAGCAAGGTGGAGATGTACCACACCTTCATCGACTTTATGATCGACGAATATGCGCAGAACCGCCGTACCGTACTGATCGTCGACGAAGCACAGAACATGTCGGCCGAAACGCTGGAAGAACTGCGCATGCTGTCCAACGTCAATGCCGACAAGGATCAGGTGCTGCAGGTCATCCTGGTCGGTCAGCAGCAATTGCGTGACACCCTGCGCCGGCCGGATCTGGTTCAGTTCGCGCAGCGTATCGCGGTCGATTATCACCTCACGCCGCTGACCGCTGAGGAAACAACGGCGTACATCCGCCACCGCTTGACCGTCGCCGGCGGCAATCCCGAACTCTTCACCGACGAGGCCTGCCTCGCGGTGCATAAATACAGCAGCGGTGTTCCGCGCCTGGTCAATCTGCTGAGCGACCTGGCGCTGGTCTACGGCTATGCCGAACAGCGCGAGCACATCGATGCCGATTTGGTGACCGACGTCGCGCGCGAAAAACAGGCCGGCGGAATTTTCCCGACCACAGAGTCCGCAGCCAATCCGGACACCAACACCGCCGCAGACCCCGGCAGCAAGAGTGTCGAACCGGCCGCGGCGACAACCCGTTCGTTGAACAACCCGACAGGTAATACCAGGCTGCGGCTGGCGATCGCCAGCGAAGCCCTCGCGCTGCGCCGCCATTTGCGCAAGCTGGTCGAAGCGCAGGGTATGAAGGTGATCGCCGAAATACCTCTGAACGAAACAACCGTCGCCCACATCGATCCCGACCTGATCGATATCCTGCTGGTGGATCTGGATGAAGACGCCGAAGAACGCGTCGGCAACCTGTGTGACATGCTGGCGCAATGGAATCTGCCGGTGCTGTTCAATGACAGCAAAATGACCAAGGCCAGCCTGCTCGGCAAGGAACCTCTATTTGCCGCCAAATTGACGTCCAAGCTCTTATCGCTGCTGCCCCACCGGGATCTAGACGTCGACGCGGACACCCCCGCGGATTTACCCCCCCGCCAGACTTACCACGCCTGAACGACCGACTCGTGCGCGCATGAACATCGGCGGCATCCGTATTTTCAGCGCTCTGTTCGCCCTGCTCTGGATGGCGACAATCTATTATCTGTCATCATTGTCCCGAATCGATGTCGATCTTGGCTTCTCCGGCCAGGACAAGATCCTGCACGCCGGCGCCTATGGTCTGCTTACCCTGTTCATGCTGGGCGCGGCGCCACTGCGTGCCACCGGCTATGAGCTCAAACACGTGCTGGGGGTGATTGTGCTGGCAACCCTGTACGGGTGCGGTGACGAATGGCATCAATCCTTTGTTGCCGGACGGTCACCGGATCTGCTCGATATCGTGGCGGACTTCACCGGCGCCGCGATCGCGGCCTTTGCCGCGCGATACGCATCACAGTTGTGGGGCGCGCGCCGACAGGCTTATTGAGGCAACGATTCAATACCACTGAGTAGCGCACAGGGTTATGCGTGAGCACAGATCCGGCGCATTACGACCTGCGGTCTAATGCGCCCTGCGTTCCCACGGTAGGGCGCAATAACGAAGTGTATTGCGCCGAATGCAGGCTCATCCAGGACGAACTAAAGATAGGCCGACCAATCCCTGGACGTATCACCGAAAACCAGAAAGTGCGGATTGAGCAGGGAATCCTTGGTGTTGTAGAGCAGCGGCTACATATCCAGTCCGGTAACCTTCCCACCCGCCTCTTCGACC
>JBFEJM010000336.1:0-3260 GCA_041553175.1 Gammaproteobacteria bacterium
CAGCAGCCGGGTGCAGAGCTGGTTTATGGATCTCAATCTGGTGCTGGGTTACTGGGGTGGCGGCGGCAAGCGCGCCTATCATCACACCGCGCCGATCAACACTCTGTATGCGTTACACGAGGCGCTGGTGATTCTGCAGGAAGAGGGCATCGAGAATGCCTGGGCGCGCCATCGCCATCAGCATGAAGCACTGCGCGCCGGCATCGAGGCGATGGGATTGTCGTTTGTGGTCCCGGAGGCCGATCGTCTGCCGCAGCTGAATGCTATCAGCATTCCGGAGGGTGTCGATGATGCCCTGGTACGCAGTCGCCTGCTCAATGAATATCAACTCGAGATCGGTGCAGGACTCGGCGTGATGGCGGGCAAGATCTGGCGTATCGGTCTGATGGGCTGTGCCGCCAGTCAGCGCAATGTGTTGTTCTGTCTTGGCGCGCTGGACGCCATTCTGTCGGATATGGGTGCGCCGATCACATCCGGGGTGGCGGTGGGTGCCGCCATGGCGGTGTACGCGGGTGAACGCGGTCTCAACGCCGCAGCGGTATAGGCGTCGCTGGATGGAATCCCCCGGGAGCGAGACGCTAGAAATCTTGGGGTAGCAACAGTTCGGGCTGCGAACTTGAACGAGTGCCCGGTAACGGCGGATTGTCCGCCGCCCTGAAGGTAAAGACAGCCGAGAACTTGGTCTCGTCGGAGAAATTGCGGCTCGCCGCGTGCAGTGTGCGGCAGTGGAACAGCATGATGTCGCCGGCGGACAGCTCGGTTTCCACCGCGTCGACCAACAGCGCTTGGTTTTCGCTCAGATCCTGGCGAAAGAATGCGGCGGCATCGAACTGCGACCGATCCAGCGCCATGCGGTGCGAACCCGGTATCAGTTTCAGTCCGCCATTGCCGGGGTGTTCCGGGCCCAACGCCAACCAGACGTTGATCAATTCCGGGCGTTGGAATGCCCAGTAGCGGATGTCCTGATGCCAGTTGGTGTCGCTGCTGAAGCGGGGTTGCTTGGTCATCACGCAATTGTGGTGTGCCAAGGGCATCACCAGTTTCGGTCCGAGCAGGGGCTGGAGCAAGGCGCTCAAGGCCGGTCGGGTGATCCAATCAGTGAACGCCGGATGACGTGCTTGTGCCTGCAGCAAACGTCGTACGGTGCGTCCCCCGGCGGCGTGGCGTGAGGCCGGCGCGCCGGGGTAATGCAGATCGGCCTCATACTCGACCGGTCCGATTTCCCGTTGCAGATGTTCCACCGCAACCGCGCGCAGTGTGTCGATCGTCTCCGCATCGGCGAAATCACGCAGAATCAGGAAACCGTCCCGCTGGAACAGTTCCTGCTCGGCGTTGCTCAGCCCCGCGGCTGGCTGCAATTGTTGGGCGGTGCTCACCTGTTAGCTGTCCTCAGATTCGGGGCCATTGATCCGACATCGGGCCCGATCGCGTCTGCCATTATTGCATCGAAGGGTCGCTGCCAGCTAGCGGCAAACCGGCTCGTGCCCGCAGTCCATAGGAAAAATCGGGTTACAATACGGCCCTGATCACAACAGGAGGCAGGCAATGGCGGACAGAGGCATCAGCTGGCAGGGGGTTTTACTGCGATTGTTGGTCGCTGTGATACTGGTGTTTGCCAGCTATAACCCGGATGGTTATTCCTACTATCACTGGCTGAGCGGCGATCTGGCCGAGGGTTGGAGCAATGTCGGTGTGGCGAAGATCTTTGTCGGTGTGGTGCTGCTGATAGGGTGGACCGTGTTTCTGCGCGCAACGTTGCGCGCGTTGGGTCCTTTCGGCCTGTTTCTGGCGCTGGCCTTTTTCGGCACGCTGATCTGGATGGTGGTGGACTGGGGTTGGGTGCCGGCCGACAGTGTGCGGGCCATGACGTACATCGTACTGGTGGCGCTGTGTGGCGTGTTGGCGACGGGTGTGTCCTGGTCACATATTCGGCGCCGTTTCACCGGTCAGATCGACGTGGACGAGGTCGATAACGACTGAAAAATATGTGTGGACTCAGCTGTTGTCCGCCTGTCGGGTGACATCGACATAAAGCGTCAGTCGCTGACCCGGTTGCAGGTATTTGCTACCCGACAATTTTTTATTCCACTTGCGCAGGTCGCTGACGGTTACCCGGAATTTCTGCGATATCAATGCCAGCGAATCACCCCGGCGGACAGTGTAGTGAACGGTCTGTCGTGTCGCCGATCGCGGCATTGCACGGGTACTGGCAACGCCACCTTCGCCAACCAGCAGCTTGCGGCCGGGTTTCAGCCGGTCACCGGGTGCCATGCCATTGATGCGCGCGAGTTTCTGCACTGACAGTCCGTAGCGTCGCGCAATGTCCCACAGCGTATCGCCTTCGCTGACCTGATGCGTGCGCGCCCCGGCCTCGATCTTCGATGTGATGCGTTGATGATGACGTTGTGCAGCGCTGTAGGTGTAATCGCTGAGATCGCGGCGTGCGACCGGGATCAACAGATGTTTGCCGGCGCGGATACTGCTGCCCTGCAGACCGTTGGCTTTTTTCAGTACGCTGACGGTGGTGTCATAGCGCTTGGCGATCGAGCCCAATGATTCACCGCTCTGGATCTGATGCCGTTCCCAGGCGATTCTCTGGTCGGGCGCAACGTCGGCCAGATTGCTGGCAAAGGCTTCGGCCCGGTCCTTCGGGACGACCAGGCGGTGCGGTCCGTTCGGGGCGGTTGCCCAGCGGTTGAAGCCGGGATTGAGGCGGTACAGTTCGCCGATCTCCAATCCCGCCAGGTCGGCGGCCAGGGCCAGGTCGATCTGGCCATCGGTATCGACCAGGGCGATCTGAGCATCCGCAGGCATGTCCGGCAACTGCACGCCAAACCGTTCGGGGTCCGCAATGATCGTGCGCAGTGCGAGCAGTTTGGGTACGTAGTCGCGGGTCTCCTTGGGGAGATCGAGATTCCAGAAATCGACTGCTTTATCTTGCTTGGAGTTGCGACGTACCGCTCTGCCGACGGTACCTTCACCGGAGTTGTAGGCGGCCAGGGCCAGCAGCCAGTCGCCGTCGAAATGGTCGTGCAGGTATTCCAGATAATCGAGCGCGGCGCGGGTGGCCGAGGCCACGTCACGGCGTCCGTCGTACCACCAGCTTTGCTTGAGGTCGAAGCGGCGGCCGGTGCCGGGGATGAATTGCCACAAGCCTGCGGCGCGGCCGTGGGAGTAGGCGAAGGGCTGGAAGGCACTCTCGACCACCGGCAGCAGGGCGATCTCCGTGGGCATGTTGCGCTCTTCCACGGCCTCGACAA
>JBFEJM010000337.1:0-3253 GCA_041553175.1 Gammaproteobacteria bacterium
GCGAAGGCTGTATTTCGACACAATTCAATTGATTCCTTCGTGATCCTTCCACGGCCCAACTGACTCAGGTCGAATTCAGATTCATTTCAGGTTCGCCAATTAGACTTCGTCCAAACCTAGGGCCGAGTCTATAAGCGTATGACCACTGCAATGAAGTCGTCACATCTGAAACACGGGTTGTTCATCCTGTTACTGACAGCCGTTACCTCGACGCTGTATGCCGAGCCTGTTCCGCCGACGCTTCCGGCGGTGATCCAGGCCGGCGTCGCGCGCAATCCCGAGTTACCGCTGACCGCGGCCATCCGCGGCGAAGGGCAGGCCGTTCGAACCCAGGCCTCAAGTCTGTTCGCCGACGATCCTGCGTTCGTGCTTCGGCACGAGACGGATGCCGCCAATGACGATGCCGGCTATCGGCAGTGGGAGAGCGGGCTGGAAATGCCGCTGTGGTTGCCCGGCCAGCGCGATCGTCGGTTCAAGGTGGCCGATGCAACCGAGCGCGAGGCCGATGCGCTCGAAGATCAGTATGCATGGCAGGTCACAGGCAACCTCAGGGAACTGCTCTGGTCGATCAAGATCGCCGAAGCGGAAACAGGACTCGCCCGGCATGCCCTTCAGACTGCGCGCGATCTGGAAACGAGCGTCGCAAAACGGGTGAAGGCCGGCGATCTGGCTCGAACCGATCTCATCCTGGCGCAGAAGGAGACGCTGGCACGTGAGATCGAACTGGCGGCCGCGTTATCAGCGCACGACATGAAGCTGATGCATTACCAGCATCTGACCGGACTGAAGGTAATTCCGCAGGACATACAGGAAAACGCGGCAGCAGGTGCGGAGGTTCCCGAAAATCATCCCGAACTGCGCGCCGCGCGCGAGACTCTGGCGCGTGCCGGCGCGGACCGCAATAAGGTGCGGGGCGAACGGCGCGCGAATCCGGTGCTCGCGGTCGGTGGCACGGCCGACCGAGCGGGATTTGACCAGGACTATGACGCTGCACTGTTCGTCGAAATCAATCTGCCGCTCGGTACCAAGGGACAGGCCGCAGTGCGTAATGCAGCCGCCCAACGCAGTTATACCGAGGCGATGACCGCGTTATCCCGTATCGAGCTCGAACTTGAACACGACCTGCATGCCGCCATCGCCGAGCGGAAACTTGCCGTGCAATCGGTGAAGCTGGCCGAACGACAGCATGCGTTGGCGACGGAAAGCCTGCGACTGATGCAGCGCGCGTTCGAGTTGGGTGAGACCGATCTGTTCACATTACTGCAGGCACGTACACAGGCGCTTGCAGCGGAACGTGATTCCAATCTGCGCCGCCTCGAGCAGGGGCGTGCGGTGGCCCGCGTCAATCAAGCCCTGGGAGTAATACCTGAATGAGAAGCATCGTTGCAGCAGGAATGCTCATCGTAAGTCTGTCCCTGCCCGCAGCGGACCTGCTGCCGTTCAGCGCCGCGCAGCGCAGCGCGCTGGGGATCGAAGTCGCACCCGTGACTGTGATCGAGGCGGGTATGAGCGCGCGGCTGCCGGCCCAGGTGGCGGTGCCGAATGCGCAATTGCACGTCATCGCCGCGCCGCTGGACGGTTTGATCGAAACGCTGTTGGTGGGTGAAGGCGAAAGTCTGGCTGAGGGCCAGCCGTTGGCGCGTCTGCAAAGTTCGCGCCTGCTGGAGTTGCAGAGTGACTATCTGGAAACACACACCCGATTCGATCTGGCCAGAACCGGTTACCTGCGCGACCAGAAGTTGTACCAGGACGGCATTATTGCCGAGCGCCGCTTGCTCGAAACCAAGGCCGCCTATCGGGAGCTCGCGTCATCATTGTCGCGCGTACGCCATATGCTCGAACTGGCCGGTATGGATGAGGCGGACCTGACCCGGCTGCGCAAGGAAGGACGCCTCAGCGGCAGCCTGACCATCCGCGCGCCCTTTGCCGGCGTCATTCTGCAGCAGATGGCCGGTGTCGGTGAACGGGTCGCCGCGTCGGATCCGTTATACAAGCTGGGTAAACTGAATCCTCTCTGGCTTGAAATCCATGTCCCGCTCCAGCAGGCGATCACACTGCAGCTCGAGCAACAGGTGCAGGTGCCGGATCTCGGTGTGGCAGGACGCATCGTCGCGATCGGCCAGCAAGTGCATGGTGTGGATCAGGGTGTGTTGATTCGCGCCGAAATCAGCGATGGTGCGGAACGGTTGCGTCCGGGTCAATTCGTCCAGGCGCAATTGGAAACAGGAGACGGCGGCAGCCTGCGTGTGCCCAGGAGCGCGGTGTTTCGTTCGGGCGGCACGTCGTACCTCTTTGTGGAACAGCTGGAGGGTTACCGCCCGATCGAGGTGCAGGTGCTGAATGAAGAACCTGCGCATCTGGTGATCAAGGCCGGTCTTGCCGCGGACAGCCGCGTCGTTGTGACCGGTGTCGCCGCGCTCAAGGCAGCCTGGCTCGGGGCCGGTGAATGAGCATGGACCGCCTTATCCAGTTTGCACTCACTCAGCGGATGCTGATCCTGTTGCTGATCGCACTGATCGTCGGCAGCGGTTGGTATGCCTTCAGAAACACCCCGATCGACGCCTTTCCCGACGTGTCGACCACTCAGGTGAAAATCATCGTCAAGGCGCCCGGTATGACACCGGAAGAAGTCGAAACACGCATCACCGCACCAATCGAAGTTGAAATGCTCGGCATACCGCGGCAATCCATGCTGCGCTCCATCGCCAAATACGCACTGACCGATATCACCGTCGATTTCGAGGAAGGTACGGATATCTATTGGGCGCGCCAGCAGGTGGCGGAACGACTGAACGCGCTATGGAGCGATCTGCCCGCCGATATTTCCGGTGGCATCGCGCCCATGACCACGCCGCTGGGTGAAATGTTCATGTTCAGTATCGAAGGCGGCGAGCTGAACAATATGGAACGGCGCGATCTGCTCGACTGGGTGATCCGTCCGGCACTGCGCGCCGTGCCCGGCGTCGCCGATGTCAACGCCCTGGGTGGTTTGGTGCGCAGTTACGAAGTCATTCCCGACAACGCCCGCATGCTGGCTTTGGGCATCAGTCTCGATACCCTTCAGCAGGCACTGGAACAGAACAACCGCAATGACGGCGCCGGTCGTCTGAACGATGGTGAGGAAGTCCTGCTGGTACGTACCGAAGGCACCATCACATCTCTTCCGGTCGGCGCCAACGACCCGCCGTACTTTCGCGCCGACGATCCGCTGTGGGAAGACCCCGATCGTGCGCTGTCGGTGCCGATGCCCACA
>JBFEJM010000338.1:0-3247 GCA_041553175.1 Gammaproteobacteria bacterium
CCGCCTGCGCAAGCTCGGCCGCTGAATGGCAGGAGGCCGCCACCCAGAGCGCATTCGGCAGCGGCCGTGCCGACAGCGATCGCAGGCGGTCCGATGTCAAGTGAACACCTGCCGCCTCCAACTCCAGGGCCAACGCCGGCTCGGCATTCAGCAGCACCCGGACGGAATGATCCGCCGCGAGCCGGCAGACGGACTTTGCCAGTACAGCATAAGCAGCTTCATCGAGGCTTTTGGCACGCAGTTGCATGAGCGTGACTCCACGCACAAATGCCTGCTCCAGTCGCTCCAGAAAATCCGCCCCCGGCTCGGGTGTGATCAGGTATCGATCCGGTAGCCGCGCGGCGCTGACAATGGGCCGGTTCGCGACCGGAAAGCCGTATGTCTTGAGTTGCTCAGTCGGTACCCAGCGTACAGGCTGGCCTTCGCGGCCATGTGCGTCGCCGCTGAATCGGGTGACCTGCCAGACATCCAGCAGCACCGCTTTGTCCGGATACTCGTGTGGAACGCGAATCAGGGGACGCGCCGCATGCACCTCCAGTCCCACTTCCTCATGCAGTTCGCGCTGCAATGCCTGAAGGGCCGTTTCTCCCGCCTCCAGTTTACCACCGGGAAACTCCCACAACCCGCCCTGATGCACATGCGTGGGGCGACGACTGATGAGCACCTCGCCGCGCGCATTGGTAACGACGGCGGCGGCAACATGGATCATGGTGACAATCCTTTACTCAATATGGAGCGGACGGAGAACATTCCGACTGATACATACACGCGATGTTTCCGCGTCGGCGACTGACCACGCTCAGCAGCCAGCCCCTCTGTGCTGCATGTCCTCTGCCGCAAAAAACAGTTTCACGCTCAGGTGCGATATTCGGCGTTGATCTTGACGTAGTCGTAGGACAGGTCCGTGGTCCAGATACGCTCGCTGACAGTTCCGCGCCCGAGCAATACCCGGATCAGGATCTCTTCCTGCGCCATTACGGACTGACCGGCCGCCTCCGTATAGTCGGGCGCACGGCCGCCCTCGCGCACGATACAAACGTCGTTCAGATAGACGTGCACCGTTTCCAGTACCAGATCATCCAGGCCGGCCCGACCGACCGCGGCCAGGATACGCCCCCAGTTCGGATCGCTGGCGAACAGTGCGGTCTTGACCAGCGGTGAATGCGCGATGGTGTAGGCGACATCAAGACATTCCTGTTCATTGCGGCCTTCAGCAATTTCGATTGTCACGAACTTGGTCGCCCCTTCGCCGTCACGGACGATTGCCTGCGCCAGCTCTGCGCAGAGATCTGTCAGTGCTGCGGTAAATACGTCAAAGTCCGCACCGACTTCATTCATGTGTGCACCTGATTTGCCTGTCGCTATCAGCACGCAACTGTCATTGGTGGAGGTATCACCATCCACGGTGATGCGATTGAACGAGGCGTCGACAGCCTGCTTAAGCGCGTGCTGCAACAAGTCCTGCGGAAGGGCCGCATCGGTGGCGACAAAACACAGCATGGTTGCCATGTCGGGTCTGATCATGCCGGCACCTTTGGCGATGCCGGTCAGAGTCACGGCAATGCCATTGAGATCCAGACGACGTGATACGCCCTTGGGCTGGGTATCGGTGGTCATGATGCCCTGTGCCGCATCCGTCCAACCGTCCGCACCCAAGGCGGCCAGCGCCGCCGGCATGGCCGCTTCGATTTTGTTCACTGGCAGCGGCTCACCGATTACACCGGTGGAAAAAGGCAATACTTCATTGGCCGCACAGCCGGCCTCTTCGGCCAGCGCTGCGCAACAGTCGCGCGCGTGCTGCATTCCGGGCACACCGGTTCCGGCATTGGCGTTGCCCGTATTGATAAGCAGATAACGCGGCGCGGATTGTTGCAGGTGTTCGCGCGCAACCATGACCGGCGCGGCACAGAATGCATTGCGGGTAAACACGGCCGCACAGCTGGCGCCGGGTTCAATTGCCATCACTACCAGATCGCGCCGACCGGGTTTCTTGATTCCGGCGCTGGTGGTGCCCAGCTGAACGCCGGCAACGGCGAGTAGATCCGGCAGGGGTTTCAATCCGACAGACATGGGGCACTTACTCTTGGACAATTGCTCGATGTATTCAACAATGCCCGAGCCACTCGCTCACCCGCCCGACGAGCGACGACGAACGAATCTGATGATCGGCAACCGGATACCCGATCAGGCCGGGTATTTTCTCTCGGCATGAAAAACGGCGGTCACTTCAGACTGCCATGGCACTGTTTGTATTTCTTGCCCGAACCACAGGGACAGGGATCGTTGCGGCCGATCTTGCGTCCGCGCACGACCGGTGTCTGCTTTTCATCTTCTTGCGCTCGATCCGTCTCACCCATCGCATTAGCCTCGGCGTGCTGGAACTGCATCGGTGCCGTGCTGCGGCGTTGCTCCTCGACCGCCTCGACATCCGACTCGGTGCGCACCTGGACCTTGGAGACAATGCTCACGACATCGTGCTTGATGCGGTCCAACATCGCCGTGAACATGTCAAACGCTTCGCGTTTGTATTCCTGCTTGGGATTCTTTTGCGCATAACCCCGCAGGTGAATACCCTGACGCAGATAATCCATGGCCGCCAGGTGCTCTTTCCAGGCCTGATCCAGCACCTGCAACATGATGGATTTCTCGAAGTGCCGTAGTACCGCTGCGCCAGCCTGTTCCTCCTTGGCGTGATAGGCATCTTCGATTTCCTTGAAGATACGTTCGCGCAGAGATTCCTCGTGCAGAGTCGAATCCTGTTCCAGCCAATGCTTGATTTCCAGACGCTGCCCGAACTCACGCTCGATCGCGTTCTCGAGGGCATCGACATCCCACTGTTCGTCCATGCTGTTGGGCGGAATATAGGTATCGATAACAGCACCGACCACATCACGACGGATATCGGCGATGGTCTCGGAAATATCCTCTTCGGCCATCAGTTCGTTGCGTTGCTGATAGACTACTTTTCGCTGATCGTTGGCGACATCATCGTATTCGAGCAGCTGTTTGCGGATATTGAAGTTGTGCGCCTCGACCTTGCGCTGGGCGTTTTCGATGGCCTTGGTCACCCAGGGATGTTCGATCGCCTCACCCTGCTGCATACCGAGCTTCTGCATCAACGCGGAAACGCGGTCGGATGCGAAAATTCGCATCAGATTGTCTTCAGCGACAGGTAGAAACGGGATGAACCGGGATCACCCTGACGACCGGAGCGACCACGCAACTGGTTATCGATGCGGCGAGACTC
>JBFEJM010000339.1:0-3229 GCA_041553175.1 Gammaproteobacteria bacterium
ATTTTCAAGGTCAGCTTACCTCTGGCCGAAGTTGCCACAACCGTCTGTAATAAAGAGTGATTCCCTATACAGCCTGAATCGGGCCTTACTGAATACTGAATAATTTCTTGATTATTCACAATCGCTGGGCTATACCAAACACCCATGAGCCCAGCCCAGCCCGCCCTGCCACCCGACGCCAACCGTGAGCGCATCCTGTATGCCGCGGACCATCGCTTCCGCGCCTACGGCTACGGCAAGACCACCATGGTGGAAATCGCCGCGGACGCCGGTATGTCGGCTGCCAACCTCTACCGCTTCTTCGAAAACAAACGCGACATCGGCGCCGGCCTGGCATTGCGCTGCTTCGCGGACAAAGAGACCGTTCTCGGCCAGGTGGTCGAACGCACCGATCTCGCCGCCTCCGCCAAACTCGAGGAGTTCCTGCTGGCATTACTGCGCTACACCCATGGACAATGCCACGACCAGCCGCGCATCAACGAGCTGGTGGAGGATGTCGCCATGCACCGACCCGATATCGTCGAGCGGAAATGTCGGGGCGAACAGCAGCTGATTGCCGCCATTCTGATGGAAGGCAATCGCAGCGGCGAGTTCGACATTACCGATGTCACTGTCACTGCACAAACTGTTCTGAATGCCTCGTTGCTTTTCAGTATGCCGCTGTTCATGCAGGCCTATCCGCTGGCACGCTTCGAGGCGATGGCACGTGAAACCGCGCATTTGCTGATTCGGGGTCTGGCACGACGCGACTGAAAAACAACCATTGGGAAGCGGGGCCTCTGCATGCCTCTCCGCCCGTATAACGACAGGAAACTTTGCCATGGATGCCTTTGAACGACATTTCGGTCAGTGGGTTGTGCGGCAACGCTGGCTGATCATTCTGATCACTCTGATCCTGGTTGGACTGGCCGCCAGCGGCGGCCGACATCTCTACTTCACCACCAATTACCGGGTCTTCTTCAGTCCGGAGAATCCGCAACTCCTGGCTTTCGACAACCTGGAGAACACCTACACCAAACAGGACAACGTCATGTTCGTCCTGGCGACGAAGAACGGCGATCTGTTTCAGTCCAAGCATCTGGCCGCCATCGAATGGCTGACGGAGCAGGCATGGCAGATGCCCTACTCGACCCGGGTCGACTCGATCACCAACTTCCAGCACACCGCGGCCGAGGGCGACGACCTGCTGGTGCAGGATCTGATCGACAACGCCGAGGCGTTCGATACGGATGATGTTGCACGCGTACGCGAGATCGCGCTGAATGAGCCGCTGCTCGCCGGTCAACTCATATCCCACGATGGCAACGTTACCGGCATCAATGTCACGGTGCAGCTGCCACGCAAAAACGAAATGGTGGAAACCCCTCAGGTGGTGAATTTCACCCGCGCACTCGCGGCGGATCTCGAAACCAGCTATCCCGATCTGGAGGTGCGTCTCACCGGCATGGTGATGCTGAACAATGCCTTCAGCGAGGCCTCGCAGGGCGATATGAAGAAGCTTGTCCCCATCAGCTTCGCGGTCATGATCCTGGCGCTCGCTTTATTGTTGCGCAGCGCCACCGCCACCCTGGCAACAACCCTCGTCATTATGTTTTCCATCATGACGGCCATGGGGCTGGGTGGACACATGGGTATACCGCTCACGCCGCCGTCGGCCTCGGCCCCGACCATCATTCTGACTGTCGCGATCGCCGGTTCGGTGCACGTCCTGATCAGCATGTTCTACGAACTGCGCCACGGCAAAGACCGTAAGGCCGCCGCCGCGGAAAGTCTGCGGGTGAATATCCAGCCGGTGTTCCTCGCCAGTCTCACCACTGCCCTCGGCTTCCTCAGCATGAACTTCAGCGAGGCACCGCCGTTCCGGCATCTGGGCAATCTGGTTGCCATGGGCGTGGTGGCAAGTTTCTTTCTGGCGGTTACCTTCCTGCCCGCCGTGATGACACTGCTGCCGGTACGCGTCCGCCTCGCCAAGGACGGCCACTTCACGGCGATGGACAAACTGGCCGATTTCGTCGTGGCGCGTCGCAGCACTCTGCTGTGGGGCGCCGGGCTGGTAATCGTCGCCCTGATCGCCATGCTGCCGCGCAACCAGCTCAATGATGTCTTTCCGCATTATTTCAACCCGGCCGTCGAGTTTCGCCAGGATTCGGACTTCGCCGACAAGCATCTGGGTGGCTTATATCGTATCGACTATTCATTGCAGGCGGCCGAGCCCGGCGGCATCAGCGATCCGACCTTTCTGGCGCAGGTGGAATCATTCGCCGACTGGTGGAAGGAACAACCGGAAGTCATCCACATCAACAGCTTCACCGATATCATGACGCGCCTGAACAAGAACATGCATGGCGATGATCCGGCCTGGCATAAATTACCGCAGGAACGTGAACTCGCGGCGCAATACCTGTTGCTGTACGAAATGTCATTGCCCTATGGGCTGGATCTGAACAATCAGATCAATATCGACAAATCGGCCACCCGTTTTTCGGTGTCTATCAAGACCATCTCGACCAAGGAGGTGCTCGCGCTGGAACAACGTGCGACCGACTGGTTGCGCAATAACGCGCCGGCGATCATCAGCGGCGAGGGCACCAGCCCGACCATCATGTTCTCGCATATCGGCGATCGCAATATCAAGAGCATGCTGGGCGGTGCCACGCTGGCGCTGATACTGATCTCCATGATTCTGATCTTCGCCATGCGGTCTGTGAAAATCGGTCTGGTGAGCATGATCCCCAATCTTGCACCGGCGGCCATGGGCTTCGGGATGTGGGCCCTGGTCAATGGCCAGATCGGCTTGGGCCTGTCGGTGGTGACCAGCATGACGCTTGGCATTGTCGTGGATGACACCGTGCATTTCCTGTCAAAGTACCTGCGTGCGCGGCGCGAACACGGCTACGACAGCATCAATGCAGTACGCTATGCCTTCAGCCGGGTGGGTACTGCACTGTGGGTGACCTCGGCGGTGCTGATCGCCGGCTTCGCGGTCTTGTCCCTGTCGAACTTCCAGTTGAACGCGCAGATGGGCCTGCTCACTGCGATCGTGATTGCACTCGCACTGGCGGCAGACTTCCTGTTCCTGCCACCGCTATTGATGAAACTCGAGGAGAAGAACGATGCGAAACTTGCTGCTGCCGATGCTGCTGCTGTCGGCGAACCTGCTAAGCCCTAATGCAGCCGCCGAAACGCCGGAAGAACGGGGGTTGGCGATTGCGGTTGAAATGGATAAACG
>JBFEJM010000340.1:0-3220 GCA_041553175.1 Gammaproteobacteria bacterium
AGGTCCAAACAGAATTCAATGTATCGCGCGACGCGCGCAAGCACACACAACAGCAGAGTATTTCATGGCTGAACCCTACGCAATCAAAATGCCCCAGCTCTCGGACACCATGACCGAGGGCGTGCTCGTCACCTGGGAAAAACAGGTCGGCGACAAGATCAAACGCGGCGACATCGTCGCCACCGTCGAGACCGACAAGGCGGTGATGGACGTCGAGGTATTCCGCGACGGCTATCTGTCCGGCCCCATCGCGGCCATTGACAGCACTGTGCCGGTCGGTGGCGCGATCGGTTATATCGTCGAGTCCGCGGCCGAGGTGTCCTCTGATACAGCGGCGCCTGCCGCGGCCGCATCCGCGGCATCGGTACGGCATGCCGAGAAACCGGTCGCCGCAGCCGCGCCGGAAGCGCCAGCCGAACCTGTGACAGAAGAGGCCCCTGCACCCGCTGCCGCAGCACCGGCCGGTGCCCTGCACAACATCATCATGCCGCAACTCTCCGACACCATGACCGAAGGCGTGGTCGTGACCTGGGAGAAGCAACCCGGCGACAAGATCACGCGCGGTGACATCGTTGCGACGGTCGAGACCGACAAGGCGGTGATGGACGTCGAGGTGTTCAAGGAAGGGTATCTGTCCGGTCCGATCGCACCTGTCGACAGTACCGTCGCGGTCGGTGCGGCCATGGCCTATCTGGTCGAGAAGAAGGATCAGGTCGTGCGCGAAGAGGCCAAGCCGGGTGCCGCAACACCCGCGACCAAGGCCGAACATGCCGCCGCGCAGACGGCTGCCGCAACTCCCGCCCTTGCCGCTGCACCCGCTTCGCGCCCAGGCGGAACGCCGGCGGCACGTCCGCAGGGTAGAGCCGCGACACCGTTCGCGCGCAAGCTCGCCGGTCAGCAGGGCGTGGATCTCAACAGCGTGTCGGGCAGCGGTCCGCGCGGCGTGATCGTCGCCAGCGATGTCGCCGGTGCACGACCTGTTGCCGCGGCCGGCGGTTTCCCGCAGGTCGATGTGCCGGGTGACGGCCGCCCCATGAGCAAACTCGAAGCGGCCATTGCCAAGTCGATGACCGATTCGCTGTCGATGCCGACCTTCCATGTCACCGCCCATATCAAACTCGATGCGCTGATCAAGGCGTCAAAGGCGGTCGGCGTGTCGGTGACGGTATCGATTGCCAAGGCCTGCGCCGAGGCGATGAAGAAACACCCGAAGATGAACTGGTGTTATCAGCCGGTCGACAAACTGGTCGAACGCGCTAGCGTCGATGTCGGCATGGCCGTGGCCGCCGACGGCGGCGGTCTGGTGGTGCCGGTGTTGAAGGGCTGCGAGTCGCGCGAGCTGGCGGAACTCAACGACGACTGGAAGGATCTGGTCGAGCGTGCGCGCAAGCGCCGCCTGAAGCCGGACGAATACACCGGCTCGACGTTTCAGGTCTCGAACATGGGCATGTTCGGTGTCAGCCACTTCGACGCCATCGCCACGCCGGGCATCGCCGCCATTCTCGCCATCTCCGCCAATGCGGAGCAGGGCAGCCCGTTCACCATCACGGCCGATCACCGTGTCGTCAACGGCGCCGATGTCGCCATGTATCTGGGCGATCTCAAGCAGCTCATCGAGCAGCCGGAAAGCTGGATGGGTCCGATCGGGCCGGCGATTCCGGCCGGCGACTGGGATTACGATGTGGTGGTCGTCGGCGGTGGTCCCGGCGGTGAGGACTGCGCGCGCGATCTGGTCGCGCACGGTTTGAAAGTCGCGATGATCAATGACTCGCCCTTCCCCGGTGGTGAGTGCCTATGGCGCGGTTGTATTCCGTCCAAGGCCTGGCGCGCAGCGGCCGACCGCATTCGTGACCGTGCGCACGACGCGCACCTCGGTGTCACCGGCACCAACAAGGGCAAGCTCGAGTGGAACAAGCTCGAGGCACATCGCCGCAACGTGCTGGAGACGCGCGGCGAGATGGCGCTGAAGACCGACAAGGGTGTGAAGATCGACTACATCCAGGGCTTCGGCAGCTTCGTCGACGATCATCATGTGCTGATCGATGTGTCGGGCAATCAGAAAGACCCGCATACGCGCGCGACGCCGGGCAAGAAACCGAACGGCAAGACCGTCAGCTTTGGTTGCGCGGTGATCGCCACCGGCGCGCCGCCGTTCGTGCCGCCGATCGACGGTGCCATGGCCGGTCTGAAGAGTGGTGCCGTGTTGACGTCCGATACCGTGTGGGCGCTGACGACACCGCCGAAGAAACTGGTTGTCGTCGGCGGCGGTGCCATCGGTGTCGAAATGGCGCAGATCTTTCAGGACTTCGGCGCCGAAGTGACACTGCTCGAAGCGCAGGAACGCATCCTGGCCGAGGTCGAGCCGGAGATCGCCAAGAACCTGGCCGCGATTCTAAATGAAGATCCGAATCTCACCGTGCATACCGGTGTGAAACTGGCCAAGATCAGCGGCAAGCCCGGCGCGGTCAGCGCGCAGTTCACCGACGCCGAGGGCAAGTCGCATACGCTGAAGGCCGACTACGTCATCATGGCCACCGGCAAGCGTCCCGAACTCGATGGGCTTGGTTTGGACAAGGCCAAGGTCGCCAGCGAGCGCTCCATCATCAAGGCCGATGCGCGTTGCCGTACCAACGTGCCGCACATCTTCGCCATCGGTGACGTCATCGGCGGTCTGATGCTGGCGCACACCGCCGCGCAGCAGGGCCGCGTCGCCGCCGCGACCATCCTCGGCGAGGACATGAAATACAACCAGGATCTGGACTGCGGCGTGATCTTCACCCGCCCCGAGGCCGCGTTCGTGGGTTTGTCGGTGGAGCAGGCCAAGGCCCGCGGCATCGATGCGGTCGAGGCCAAAGTGCCGATGAGCATCGACGCCAAGGCGATGATCAATCATGAGACCCACGGCATGATCAAACTGGTCGCCGACAAGGCGACGCAGCGCGTCATCGGCGTGCACTTCCTGGCCGACCATGCGGATACGCTGATCGGTGAGGCGGTGATGATGGTGTCGGCTGGGATGACATTGACGCAGGTCGGCAATGCGATTCATCCGCATCCGACGCAGACGGAATTGTTTGGGGAGTTGGCGCGTAGGTTGGCGTCGCGGTTGCGGCGGTTGACCTGCTGGAATTCGGCCACGTTCTCCCGTTCCCGGCTAAAGGCTTGCACCTCACGCACGCCCGAGATGTTTTCCTGAAGCTCGGAGCTGACGTTGCCGATC
>JBFEJM010000341.1:0-3210 GCA_041553175.1 Gammaproteobacteria bacterium
TATGGGTAGGCTATGAACCGCTGTACCTGGCCCGGGACCTCGGCTATCTCGGTGACGACTATCGGCTGGTGGAACATACCTCCGCATCCGGCGTCATCCGCGACTTCCGTAACCTCGCACTCGATGCCGCCGCGCTGACCCTCGACGAGGTCCTGCAGCTGGTTCAGGATGATATGGCCGTGCGCATAGCATTGGTCATGGATGTCTCAGACGGCGGTGATGTCATTATTGCCCACCCTCCCATTGCCGACATGGCGGACTTGAAGAATCGCCGGGTAGCAGTCGAAGACTCCGCGCTCGGTGCCTATGTATTGACCCGCGCGCTGGAGATCGCCGACCTGGAAGCGACCGACATCACGTCGGTATCGCGCACGCTGAACGAACATGAAGCGGCATACCTCGAAGGCGAGGTGGATGCGGTCGTCACTTTTGAACCGGTGCGGTCACGCCTGGTGGAGGCCGGTGGCAGAATCGTATTTGACAGTTCTCAGATTCCGGGCGAAATCGTCGATGTCCTGATTGTCTCGGCGGATTACTGGGACAGGAACACCGGACGCGTGCTGGAGCTTCTGCGACACTGGTTTCGCGCAGTGGATTATCTGCGCACTCAACCGGACGACGCTGCCCGCCGCATGGCACCGCGATTGAAACTGGAACCGACACAGGTATTGGCATCCTATCAGGGACTCCGGCTGCCCGACGTGGCCGAAAACCGGACTCTGCTGCTCGGTGACGCGGGCAAACCGGGACTGCTCGCCTCGGCCGAGATCCTGAGCAACGTGATGGTCGAGCACCAGTTGTTGCGGCACGCGCCGTCGCTTGCATCGCTGTTTCCAAGCACCCGTCAGTGGCTCCCAGAAGATCAACAACGCTGATGTCGCCCTCCCTTCGATTGCCGCTGCGTACACTGCTGCCCCTGGTGCTGCTGATACTGCTGTTCGTCCAGGGCGCCTTCATCTGGTCGCATACCCGCAGCGGAATTGCTGCGACCCTGCAGGACAATGCCCGTACCGAATTGCGCCTGATCCTGTCCCGCCTGCAGGGTACGATTCAGTATCTGGCAAATACCGAACAGTACGATCAGGCCATCGCGGAAATCAGCGGCCTGGGCGCGGACATCTCGCTCCAGTACGGCCTGCTGATCAGCGAGCATGATCGCATCATCGCCTCGACGCGGCTGGCAGAACTGACCGAACCCATCGCCAAGGTGATCGAAGCGGGGCCCTTCCTCGATCAACTGTTGGATCGCATCGCCGAAGTGCGACGGCGTGGACAGGGCGTGTTCTGGACCACCCCCGGAGGCAACCTGGCAGGGGCCTACCCGGTTGTGATCGGCAGTACCGAAGCAGCGCTGCGGCCCGACCGCATCGGCGTGCTGATCGTCGTACGCGACCTGTCACAGGTCGAAAGTCTGCTTACTGAGCGGTTGCTTACGCAGACACTCCCCATCGCCCTCGCGCTCGGGTTCTCGGTTCTTGTATTCGGTCTGTTTCTGCACTTCATTATCACCCAGCGCATTTCCATTCTTATGGGTGTTGCGCAGCGCGGCAGCCAGGGTACATTCACGCGCGCCATTCCGGTTCATGGTCGCGATGAGGTCGCGAATCTGGCCCGCAGCCTGGAGGAGATGTTCCGACAGATTGATAACGCACGGACGCAGCTGCAGCGCAGCGAGCAACTGTATGCCCAGGCCCAGGCCGCCGCGCACATCGCGAGCTGGGAGTGGGATATCGCCAGCGGCAAAGTCGCGGCTTCCGATCCGCTCGGCCCGATGTTCGGCTACGTAACCGAACCATTTCCCGGAACCATCGATGCCATGCTGGCACGCATACATCCCGACGACGTCGCCGGTCAGCAGGCGGCCATGCGCCGTGCGCTCACCGCCGTGCAGGATTACAAAACCGAGTACCGGGTCGTACGCCCGGATGGCAATGTACGCTGGTTCGCGACCATCGGTGATGTCGTACGCGATGAACAGGGCAAATCCCTGCGCGTGCTGGGCATCGCCCAGGATATCACCGAACGCAAATCCGCCGAACAGGCCCTGCGCGACAGCGAAGTCGAACTCAAGCGCCACCGCGATCACCTGGAAGACATGGTCGCCGCACGCACGGTCGATCTCGAGGCCGCGCTCAAGGAGCTCGAGGCGTTCTCATATTCGGTATCGCATGATCTGCGCACACCCTTGCGCGCCATTTCCGGCTTCAGTGAGGTGATCGAAGAGGACTATCAGGATCGTCTCGACGAGCGCGGCCGCGATTACCTCAAACGGGTGCGCCTGGGTGCTCAGCGCATGGCGCTGCTGATCGACGATCTGCTGAATCTGTCCCGGGTCACGCGCGGCGGTCTGAAACGCGAGGAGATCAATATCGGCAAGATGATCGCTTTCCTGCTGAAAGAAATGCAGCAGGACAACCCGTCCCCGCGGGTTGAACTCGAATGCAAGTGCGAATCAAGCGTACTGGCCGACCCCAAGCTGACCCATATTCTGCTCAGCAATCTGGTCTCCAATGCCGTCAAGTTCACCAGTAAAGTCGAGCGGCCCCGAATCGAATGCGGCACCCTGCACCAGAACGGCGAGACAGTGTTCTACGTCCGCGACAACGGTGTCGGCTTCGATATGAGGTATGCCAGCAAGCTGTTCGGGCCGTTTCAGCGCATGCATTCAAAGGATGAGTTCGAAGGCAGCGGCATCGGTCTCGCCACCGCTCACCGGATCATCCGTCGTCACGGCGGCAACATCTGGGCGGAAAGCGCGCCGGGCAAGGGCACGACGTTCTATTTCACCTTCGGCCGGCAGTCCGCGGCGGAATCCGACGCCGAATCCGCGAGTGATGCCTGAGCGAATACGATCGCTCCGGGTATGGCTTCAGCTCAAACTACGAATCAGCCGGAACCGATTTCAACAGCGCCCGGAGCTCCGGAATGCAGGAACCGCAATTGGTACCGGCCTTCAGTGCCGCACCGATGGATTCGACGGAATCCAGCCCCTGGCTGTCGATGGCGGCGTTCAAGGTATTCACACCGACGTTGAAGCAGGCACAGACAATCCGTCCGCGATCCTCGCCGCCGACCTTCGGTCTTCCGCTCAACAGGCTGGCACGCTGCGCCTGATCCAGCTGATCGACCTCGAACAGCTGCAGCAGCCAGTCGCGCGGCGGCAGTTCGCTGTCCGGACCGATGAAGATGCAGCTCTCCAACCGCCCCGCA
>JBFEJM010000342.1:0-3206 GCA_041553175.1 Gammaproteobacteria bacterium
GGGCCCGGCGTCAGCACCACCACCATCGGGTCGGCCTTGTTATGCGGTGCAATTGCCGCCATGCTGCTGCGCAGGGCACGGAAGAACATGGCGTGGCGGTGCACCTGGCAGTCGCGGAACAAGCTCGGCAGTATGCGCGTCATGGCCATGCGGTTCTCCAGCGCATAGCCGGCGCCGGAGGGCGCCTGCGCGCGATCACCGAGAATCCACATGCGGTTGTCCGGTCCGCGCGCCATTTCGGCGGCATAGATGATCAGCTGATGCGGTCCGGCCATGCGCACCTGATCGCAGGGGCGCAGAAAGCCGCGATGACTGTACAGCAGTTCAAGCGGCAGCAGGCCTTTCTTGACGAGTTCGCGCGGACCGTAGATGTCCGTCAGGATCAGATCCATCAGTTCGGCGCGCTGGATCAGGCCGGCCTCGATGCTGGCCCATTCCTCGCTGTCGATCAGCAGCGGAATCGGATCCAGTTCCCACGGCCGGTTCAGGCCATCCGGATCACCGTACACGTTGTAGGTGACGCCGTTTTCGCGCAGGAATTGTGCCGCCTGTTCGCGCCGCCGTTCCATTTCGCCGCAGCCCAGGCGTTGTACCGAGCCCATGAAATAGTCCCAGTGCGGCTTGCGCGCACCGTCCGGCGAACGGGTCTCGTCATAGCGGTCCGGGTCCGGTGCGTACCCGTCGCAGGCTTTGATCTCTTTGTCACTGTGAGGTTGTTTCATCAGTTACCCAGCCTGTCGCCCGGTTATGCTCCGGGTTTGATCACCGCCTAGGAGCGGCGGCGCAGATCCAGTGTATACGGATACTCCCGGTTGCGCTCCTCCGGCGGGGGCGCCATCGGTCCGATCGGGTGGCCCTCGGGAAAAAATCCACCCAAAGCAGCAATTTCCGGTGGCGGCTCGACCACGCCCGGGGTATGTCCGTAGCCCCAGTAGCGGCTGATGCGCCGGGCCTCGGCCTCGTAGGCATTGACCGGAAAGACATCGTAGTTGCGTCCGCCGGGATGCGCCACATGATAGGTGCAGCCGCCGATGGAGCGACCGTTCCAGCTGTCGATGATGTCGAACACCAGCGGCGCGTGCGGGCCGATGGTGGGATGCAGCGCCGACGGCGGCTGCCAGGCGCGGTAGCGCACGCCGGCGACGTACTCGCCGTGGGTGCCGGTGCTGTTCAGTGGCACGCGGCGGCCGTTGCAGGCGACCACATAGCGTGAGTCGGTGAGTCCGGTCAGTTTCACCTGCACGCGTTCGACCGAGGAATCGACGAAGCGCGCGGTGCCGACGTTGGAGACCTCTTCGCCCAGCACATGCCAGGGTTCGATCGCCATGCGCAGGTCCAGGTGAATGTCCTGCACCGACACCCGGCCGTAATGCGGAAAACGGAATTCCAGGAACGGCGCCAGCCACTCGAGCTGGAACGGGTAGCCCGCGTGCTGCAGATCCTTCACCACGTCGGCGACATCGGCCCAGACATAATGCGGCAGCATGAAACGGTCATGCAGTTCGGTCCCCCAGCGTACCAGCGGGTGCGAGTAGGGCTGCTGCCAGAAGCGCGCGATCAGTGTGCGCAACAGCAGCATCTGCACCAGACTCATGCGCGCATGCGGCGGCATTTCAAAGGCGCGGAACTCGACCAGACCCAGCCGACCGGTGGCCGAGTCGGGCGAATAGAGTTTGTCGATACAGAACTCGCTGCGATGGGTGTTGCCG
Organism: Gammaproteobacteria bacterium; assembly: GCA_041553175.1. GTDB lineage: Bacteria > Pseudomonadota > Gammaproteobacteria > Thiohalobacterales > Thiohalobacteraceae > JAHJQQ01. The sequence continues at coordinate 1,710 of JBFEJM010000342.1, forward strand.
GTGATATCCACCAGCAGATGCCGCAGCAGACGGTCTACCAGCCAGGGCTGCGGAATTTCACCTTCGGGCATCTGCTGAAAGGCGATTTCCAGTTCGTACAGGCTTTCGTTGCGCGCCTCATCGACACGCGGGGCCTGGCTGGTGGGGCCGATGAACATGCCGGAGAACAGATAGGACAGGCCCGGATGGTGCTGCCAGTAGGTGACCAGACTGCGCAGCAGATCGGGCCGCCGCAGCACCGGGCTGTTGGCGGGCGTGGCACCGCCGATGGTCACGTGATTGCCGCCGCCGGTGCCGGTATGGCGTCCGTCCAGCATGAACTTCTCCGTGCCGAGGCGGGAAAAATGCGCCTGTTCGTACAGCGTCTCGGTCGTCTCGACCATTTCCTTCCAGCTGTGGGCTGGATGGATGTTCACCTCGATCACGCCCGGATCGGGTGTGACCGCGAATTTGCGAATGCGCCAGTCGGACGGCGGTTCGTAGCCTTCCAGCACCACCGGCATGGCGAGCTGCCGCGCCACCGCCTCGATCGACGAGACCAGATCGAGATAGTGCTCCAGATGCGTCAGCGGCGGCATGAACAGGTGGATGCGTCCATTGCGCGCCTCGATACACAAAGCGGTATGCGGCACATCGACGTAGCGATCGCCGCCGGCGTCGGCTGGCTGCGCATCCGCGGGTGTCTGCTGCCGGATCTCGGGGTGCAGCGGTGGCTCCTTCTGCACCGCGCTGTAGCGGCGGGTGATCTCGCCATAGAAATCGCCCAGCGGCGGCAGCGGCGCGAACAGGCTCTGCTCGTGCTGATGTTCGCGCTTTTCCGGCGCGACCCAGGGCAGGGCGTCCAATGGCAGACGCAGGCCCATGGGCGAATCGCCAGGTACCAGGAACAGATGCCCCAGACGGAATTCCCAGGCGGCGCTGTGCCAGCGTTGCGCATCGTTGTCCCAGCGCAGGGGCAGGGCGTAGCCGGTCGGTGTATCCAGACCTTTCTGCAACAGCGTTGCAATGCGGCGCCGCTCCAGCGGGTCCTTCAGGTTGGCGCGCAGCGGATCGACGTTGTGCGGCAGCTGGCCTTCCTTCCACAGATAGAAGAAGGTGTCCTCAAAGGCCGGGCAGACATTGTCTTCCTGCACCCGCAGTGCGTGTGCGAGCTGGGTGGCGAAGCGCGCCGCCTGGGTGTGGCCAAAGCCGTAATCGCGCGTCTCATCGGCGAACAGCGCCGGGTCGTGCCAGATCGGCTCGCCGTCGACGCGCCAGAAGCAGCTCAGGGCCCAGCGCGGCAAGGGCTCGCCCGGATACCACTTGCCCTGGCCGAAATGCAGCATGCCGCCGGGCGCGAATTTTGACCACAGCCGCTGCACCAGGTCGCCGGCCAGCTTGCGTTTGTGCGCACCCAGGGCGGCGGTGTTCCATTGCGCGCTTTCCATGTCGTCGATGGAAACGAAGGTGGGCTCGCCGCCCATGGTCAGGCGCACGTCGTGCCGGCTCAGATCATCA
>JBFEJM010000343.1:0-3200 GCA_041553175.1 Gammaproteobacteria bacterium
AGCTTAACGCCCAGGTTCTGGGCGTCAGTGGCGACACCCTGGAGACCCATAACGACTTTGCCAAGAAACTCGGTTTGAGCTTTCCGCTGCTTGCCGATGACGGCTCCATTCGCAAGCAGTATGGCGGCGGCCGGATCACCTACCTCATCGATCAGGCTGGCATGGTCCGCTACGTTTACAAAGGCATGCCGGACAACGACAAACTGATCCGGGAGCTCGAAAACCTGCAGTCTTATTGAGTGCGTAATTTTGGGTGGCTCCGCGCCAGCGGGAAAGGGCCGACCCTGTCGACTGAGAGTCTGTTATGACACATTCATCATCGTGGGACGTCGTCCTGCAGTTGCTCAAGGAACAGCAGCTTGGCGTCCTCGGCACCAACCGTCAGGGCCATGCCTATGCAAGTCTGGTTGCCTTTGTTGCCGCCAGCGATGGCCGCTGCCTGTATTTCGCGACCACCCGCGCAACTCGCAAATACAACAACCTGGCTGAGGATGAACAGGTCGCCTTGCTGGTTGATAATCGTTCGGGACAAGGGATGGTCCTCTACGAGGCGGTTGCGGTGAGCGCCTATGGGCAGGCGATGGAAGTCGCTGCAGGGGAACGTGAAGCGGTATTGGGGCTCTACCTGGCTAAACATCCGCAACTGAAAACCTTTGTCTTGTCACCCAGCACGGCACTGTATCGAAACGGCCCGGTCAATCGGGGCCGATCGAGCATCACCTCGACCGGCTGCGCGCGCGCTCGCGCAAACAGATCCAGCAGACCAAGTTCCACTGCGCACCAGGCGGCAGGATTCGTATCGATCAGCTCACGCTGCCGTGCGACCCACACACGCAAGGATTCGACGTCAGCGACCTCGGCACGGATCTGGGCGCTGCGGGTACGGATGAATTCCAACGCCCCTGCAACGGATTCGCCCGTGACATATTCGCGCGGACAGCCTTCACCATAACCGACCCGGCCATCGGCGGCGCGCACCCGCACCCACACGGCTGCCGTCTGCCGCCGCTCGGCGGATGCATGCCGGAATCCGGTCCGGAACGGAATCGTCAGTGCCTGTGCCTCGACTGTGTAGGGCACACCCGCCTCAGGCATGCCGCACCACATACTGCTCAAGCGGGAAATCGAATGTGGCCGCGGACTGCAGTGCAATGGTCTTGAACTGGCCCTCGCGCTGCCCGCGCTGCAGACAACTCTTGCGGTAGGCTTCGCCCGTGCCTTCGGCGAGCAACGCCAGACGCAGCGGGTCCAGTCGACCGCTGGCACGTTTGTTCTGGTATTCCAGATTGAGCGACCCCAGCCGTGTATCCAGCCAGTCCTCCAGCTGATCGCTGTCGATACCTTTGACCGACTCGGGTTCCAGAAACACGCGGTAACAGCTGTCGGCCTCGTCGGCCAATGCCATGACGAAGGCCGGCATGAAGCCGAACTGTTCCGCCGCGTCACTGACGGCCTGCAGCACCTGATGTTCATAAAGCTTCTCGCCCGTGATGTTGGTCGCTCCGCGCCCCTTCTGCATGAATCGCAGTGTGGGGGTCAGACCGAAACGACCCACCACCCGCACGATGTCGTTCATGAAATAGCGATACAGTCCCGAGGCTGTGGTCACGATCACGTAGTAGTCATAACCCGGTTTCAATTCGTGCAGCAACCGTATGTAGGGCCGTTCCGCCTCGAAGTCGGCCCGCTCGATGAACTCGAAGAAATGCTGATTGATAAGCGGCAGACCGGCGCCCGATTGCGCATCGACCGTCACGGTCGCACGCATTTCGCTGGCGAGATAACCGAGTTCCACCACCCGTGCCTGTTCCGGCAAGCGCGCACGCAAGGCGGCAAGGGCGACCCCGCAGCTGCCACCGGTCCATACCGTTACCAGTGCAATCTCCGGCCACAGATGGGCGAAACTGAATTCCTGATCATGCGGATGGTCACGCAGTTGTGCGGCCCGTTCGGGTTCGGGACGCAGACGGTGGGCCAGTGCAAATTGCACCCCGTCCGGGATCTCACCCAGTGGCGCCAGGCTGCCCTGTTCCAGACTCTGCGCCAGAAGTTCGCGCGATTCATTGAGCTCCACCAGCAGCCGCAGAAAGGTCGACGGATTGGCTCCGGCGAGATAGGTGATATCAGGCGTCGCCAGCGCGAGATGCAGCATGACCCTGTATTTCAGGGTGTAATCGGTAATCTCACTGACCGCGGCCGGAACCACATAGCGTTGCCGCACCAGGCGCGGCATGCTTGCATAGAGATGCCCCGACACCGATCCGTAGGGCAATCCCGACGGCCGCTGGCCTTCGACCGCCGCACTCGCCACGCCGAAGGCGAAACCCTGAAATGCCGCAGGACAATCCTGGTACAACAACAGCGTGGCGATCTGCTGCCCGGCACGGTATTGGCGCAATGTTCTTTGAGTTACCGGCAGAAACTTCGGCGCACCGGTAGTGCCGCTGGTGACCGCATACATGAACGGCATCTCGGGGGTGAGCGCGTTTGGCTCGCCGCAGTCCTGCGCCTCGATATAGGGACGCAGACTTTCGTAACCCTGAATCGGCATATGCCGCACATAGTCGAGATGCGACTCGATGCGGGCGAAGCCGTGTTCACGACCGAAGCGTGTGGCGCGCCCCTGTTTGAGTAACCGCCGCAGGACCCGCCGCTGCGCCAGCTCCGGAAACAGTGCGGCAATCCGCAGCGGCCACCAGCGCAGCACCCGCACCCACTGCATGCGCAGCCAGAGGAACAGTCGCCGACCCAGTACACGCGCACCCTGTAACGGCACGTCCTCTTCCGCCATGGCAGGCGTGAAGGGTGTGCTGAGCTGGCGCCAGAAACTCTGTGGATAATTTCGATTCTTCAAGCCCAGTTCGGCCACCGCCCGATCGGCCGGCAGGAACCAGGTACCGAACAGCAGATCCCAGAGAATGATGTTGTTGCCGAAATTCCTATTCGATTCAGCCGGCAGACGGGAGTGATGCCAGCGGTGCAGCTCGGCACCGCTGATCAGATAGTTCAGCAGGCCATAGCGCAGGCGGATATTGGAATGCTGGAAGAATCCATTGACGGCGTAAAAGACGAAATACAACGCAATAACCTGCTCGGCCACACCCAGCAGGCGGGCCAGTTCGGCCAGGTGGGCCCGCTCGGCCGAGTCGGGCCCCCACAGGCAGACCTCGAGCGGACGCCGGCGCCACTTGCTGGCGCTA
>JBFEJM010000344.1:0-3196 GCA_041553175.1 Gammaproteobacteria bacterium
CCATGACCCAGTCCTGCCTACGGCTGGGAAATCGTATTTTCAAAGGTTTACATTCACCCCAAATTAATATTTCCAGGCCGAATGGCAACCCACCCTTGCATTCCGGCTTAACCGGGACTATCAAGTAAGTATGACCGCTGGATTTTCTGTGCAGTTCCACACCAAGAGGCGACGGCAGTATTACGACGCCCAACGCGGTCATCCAAATCTCGCATTCCAGGCAGGCGTTGGGTATTCACTCAACCGCTGCCTTTCTTCGGCCTCGTCGTTTAAGGAGTACGCCTATGAACCATAACTGTGTGGTGGTTGCTGGTGGGTCCCGTGCCCGTTTCTTCACGTTGCAGGACGTGGAGTTCCCGGAAATGGAATCGGGGCCGAATCTCTGCGAGGTGAATGATCTGGTCAATATAGAGAGGGAGGCACAGGGTAACGATCTATGGAGCGATAGCAAGTCCGGTGGCAATCGCGGTGGCAACGGTGCCGCCCATGGCTACGACGACCACCGCAGCCAGCATCAGGATGAGTTCGAACGGCGCTTTGCCCGCGATATCGCCCGCGAAGCGGCCAAGCTGATCCGCCAGAGCAGCACCCGTCAGCTGGTGCTGGTCGCCCAGAAACGGGTGCTGGGCTTTCTGCGCAACGAACTGGATTCACTGCTGAAGGCAGGTATCGAGGTCAAAGAGCTGGCCAAGGACCTGACCAAACTCTCGCCGCTGGAATTGCATGAGCATCTGGCAAAAGAGCATCTGATCCCACAGCGGCGTACACCGCTGGGCTGACGATTGCAGCAACGTACAATCCACCAACGGGCGCCTGGGCGCCCGTTTTTATTGGGCTGCCCGCGAAGGCATACGAAGGGTGACGTCGAACAGGCAACGGGAAAGACGCTGAGGAATGGAGCGGGTAGCGGGAGTCGAACCCGCCTCACTAGCTTGGGAAGCTAGGGTAATACCGATATACGATACCCGCTGAAGATCCGCACTCGACGCAGTCCGCTTGTGGACCCGGCCTGGATAGCTGAGAAGCACGCGTCCCGCGCCGAACTACGCTGGCACTGGCGGCTTTTATAGTGCGATATCGGCGGGCTGTCAAAGGTTTCGCCGAACAGCGGCAACCTCGCGCGCAAAACAACCTTATACCGAATCCGAAAAACAAGAACGGCCACCCTTGGGTGGCCGCCTCAATACGTACAACCTTTATTTTTCTTAAAGCTGCTTGCGGCGGGCGACGCCGACCAGGCCCAGCAGGCCGGAGCCGAACAACCAGACGGCGGCGGGGACTGGCACAGGATTATTCACCAGCGACACACTGCCGCCATCAGAAAACGCAATGACGTGCATGCCAACGCGCAGGTCACCATTAGCGAGGTCGTTCACGACATCCCCATAGGTCATGCCCGAATACAGTTGGAATTGAACATCAAGATATTCGTAAGGACGTACCCCATTCTGCGAAGGCGAAGGGTCGGACTCGGCCAGAAAACCCTGCGTAGCGACAAAGGGTGGGCTGACGGTATTCCCGCCCGGCAAATTTCCGGGATTCGCAGATCCCGCGGTCCAAGGATCGCTGTTGCTATGGGTTACCGTACTTAGCGCGAAGAGCGCCCCATCATCGAAATAGACCTCACTGATGGACGATATCGCAGGGCCGGCATTGATAAACTGAAAATTGACATAACCACCGCCGAGGTCGGTCAATTCAACGCTGATCTGGGATTCTGCAATCCCGCAATCAGTCGAATAGCCCGGCGTGATGCAGAAAAAGCTGAGAGTAGCGGCCTGCACCGAAATAGCGGCAGACATCAATGCGAGCGCGCCAACAGCGCGTGAGAGCGTCTTCATCCCTAAAACTCCTCCACCAACCTGAATATCATAATTAGGTAAATCTGTTCTTATGTGCGATCTTCAACGCAGGAATTACGCCAAGAGCGGTAAAGCCATATTTATCTGTTAGTTATAAAAACCCTAAAGCAGAATTTCCTCCCCGGTGATAAGTCTTTCGACAATTATTAACCACCTTATATATGGTGTTATAGAATGAATATCTATTTAAAACAGTTAGTTATAAAACTCTTTACCCCCGGTTTTCACTGTAAAAAATCCCGTCACCCCTGTCTGCATTGCTTATTTATATATTAATCAATCAATTACACTTTCCAGCCTGTAGAACCTATGGAAATCGCCAACATGTGTACGCAAGGGGCGCTGCAGCCGGCGGAAGAGACAACTCGATGTGGAGCGGCTACACCGCTCGGGATTCTCGGCGCCGGTCCAACCCGTATCGCGCCTCGCGCCGAGCGTTCACGCCCTACCTGGCTATAGCGGTTTCGAAGCGTGGTGCGGGATTCGGTTAACCGCAAATGCATTGGCAGGTTTCAACCCGCGTAAGGATCCCGACCATAAAACCGACTCGATTGAATTCCACCACAATCCGCAACGCGGATACTGTCACCGGGCAAGGGATACGGCCGGCATACGGCGCCGCCGAAGCGCGTCACTTCGCCGCTCGTGCATCGGTTGCAGCATTGACGGTTATCAATGTGTCCAGTGATGGTCAAACGCTAGCCTGTCGTTAACGCGCGGCGATTTCTACCGCCGCATCCTTCGAATCAGAAAAATCTCGAGGGCGTTATGCGGCATTTCAAACATACCCGTATTTCAATCTGTTCCCTGCTCTTGTCCGGCACCCTGGCAACCGCCCCTGCCCTGGCCGAAACCCTGGTCGAGGAAGAACCCGCAGACGCCGAGGAGCGTTCGCCGAACGGTATTCAGTGGGGCACGTTCCTGCTGCGGCCCGAGCTCGGCATGGGGCTGGTCTACGACAGCAACATCTATGCGGTTCGTACCCGCGAGATCGACGACACCATCATCCTGGTCAGCCCGGGCGTCAGCCTGCAGTCGCAATGGGACCGGCACAAACTGAATGTCAGCGCCGGCGCGAATGTCGCCCGCTATCGCGACTACGCATCGGAAAACTACGAGGATTACTGGGCCGACATCGAAGGTCGCCATGACCTGACGGGTAGGACCAATGTCTTTGGCGGCCTCGGCTACAGCAGCGACCACGAAGACCGTGGCTCGCCTGACGATATTGCCGGCGACGAACCGACCACGTTCAGTTCCCAGCGCGCGCATGCGGGACTGGCTCACCGCTGGGAGGGGCCCTGGTCGACACGCATCGGCGCCACCTTTGAGCA
>JBFEJM010000345.1:0-3192 GCA_041553175.1 Gammaproteobacteria bacterium
AGGGGCCATTGTTGGTCACCACCGTCTCGACCACAAATGTAACGTCCGTGTTGACCGGAACGGCGGGCTTGATCGGACGGTGGTCAATCTGACCGGTCAGCTTGTCGAGGACACGACTGCCGCCGAGCACGGTCAGGCGCAACTCCCAGCCGAAACGGCCCGACAGTTCCTTTGCCAGCGGCGCACCGGAGCGCAACAGGCGCTGGGCGCGCTTATACTGCTTATGCATGAGGTTACGCATGCCGGTATCGGTGTGCCGATCACGGAAATGATCGATGGTCACAGCGTGTTGCTGCATCTCGTCCTGGGGAATATAAATGCGCCCGCGTTCGGCAAAATCCTGGTCAAGATCCTGGTAGAAATTGATCAGCTGCAACGCGCTGCAGATGGCATCCGAGCACGCCAGCCGGCGTGGGTCGTTCTCGTTCATCAGATGGAGTAGCAGGCGCCCGATCGGGTTGGCCGAACGGCGGCAATAGGTAATGACTTCGCCAAAATTTGCGTAGCGTGTCTTGACGACGTCCTGACGAAAGGCATCCAACAGATCATGGAACAATGACAGCGGCAGATCGTGCGTTGCGATCGTGTCCGCCAGGGCGCGGCCAAGCGCGGTATCCTGTGGCTGCCCGGCGCCGATTGCGTCCAACATCGAGCCCATGTCCTGCAGACCAGCCAGTCGTTGGTCGGCGGTCAACACGCCTTCATCGGCCAGATCGTCCGCACTGCGTGCAAAGGCATAGATGACCGTGACCGGACGCCGCAGACGCCGCGGCAGCAGGCGCGAACCGACCGGAAAATTCTCGTAGTGGCGACGGGCCAGGGACAGACAGTCGGCATAGGCCTGTTCCAGAGTCGGATCGTGCATGAGTCTAGTGTTCGGCTGAAGGATTGTCGCTGGATTGCACGGCACGACTGGCGCGTTCGACCTGATCGACTTCGGCAACTTCGTTCTTGGCCGCGATACCCAGTTCGGCGAACTTGCGCGCACCCGGCAGAATGCGGCTGTCGAACGAGCCGACCGCTTTATTGTAGGTGGCCACGCTGGCATCCAGACTCTTGCCGAGTTTGACCAGATGCTCGGCAAAGGTACCCAGACGCTGATAGAGATCTTCGCCCAATTCGCGTATGCGCTCGGCGTTTTCGGTCAGTGCCTCCTGACGCCAGCCAAAGGCGATCGCGCGCAGGAGTGCGACCAGACTGGTGGGTGTCGCCAGAATCACCTTGGCGGCCAGGGCATCTTCCAGCAGCGAGCGATCATGGTCGAGCGCCGCACTGAGGAACTGATCGCCGGGAATGAACAGCACCACGAAATCCGGCGCATTACGGAACTGCTGCCAGTACGCCTTGGCCGAGAGTTCGCGCACCCGGTCACGCACGCGCCGGGCATGCCGTTCAAGTTCGCGCTGACGGGTTGCGTCATCATTGGCTTCGACCGCACTGAGATAGGCGTCGAGCGGGGTCTTGGCGTCGATGACGATGTCGCGGCTGTCGGGCATGCGCACAACCATATCCGGGCGTTGCTTGCCGGCATCGCTCTGGACCTCTTCCTGCTCAAAGAAATCACAGCGATCCACCATACCGGCCAGTTCCGCCAGGCGTTTGAGTGTCATCTCGCCCCATTGACCGCGCACCTCGGGCCGGCGCAAGGCCTGCACCAGATTCCGCGTCTCGCCCTGTAACATGCGCTGGGCATCGGCCATCGTCTCGATGTGTTTGGTGAGTGAACCGTAGGCCTCTTTGCGCTCGTTTTCCATGCGGCGGATCTGGACTTCGGTTTTTTCCAGTGCCTCGCGAATGGGTTTGACCAGATTCTCCACTGCCTTTTCGCGTTGGGCCAGTTCGCCTTCGGCCTGGACATGGAAGGATTTTAGGTTTTCCTGAGCGAGTTTGAGAAATTCACCGCTGTTGTGCTTGAGGGCGTCGCTGGCCATGGCGCTGAAGGTTTCGCGCAATTGGTCCCGCGCCTCGTCAAGTGCTTTGATGCGCTCTTCGCTCTGGCGGCGTTCCAGATTGAGTTCCGCCTCCAACCGCGCCGCTTCGGTGGTCATTCGTTCCAGCTTGTGATGCTGGATCAGGTACACGATGAGTCCGCCCAGCAACGCCGCCAACGCGACGGCCTGAAGCAGGATGGTGAGATCGGTTGTGATTTCCGGCAAGGTCATGGCGGCATCATAGCACTTGTGAATGCTGGCTGAGTTTGTAGTGAAGGGCGCAATAGCGCAGCGTATTACGCCGGCTGGGCGGGGCCACAGAAAACATTCGGCGTATTACGACCTTCGGTCTAATACGCCCTACAACGAGACAGATTTCCCAGCCATGTCCAGCCAGGCCAGAATCTCTCCCGGCGACTGCACCAGCGCATCCGCGCCCCAGCCATGCGGATCGTCGTCGTCCCCGATGTAACCGAACAATGCAACCAATGTCGCCATGCCGGCATTGTGACCGGCCTCGATGTCGCGTTTGGCGTCGCCCACATAGAGGCATTCGTGCGGTTGCGAACCGGAGCGCTCGCACGCCAGCAGCATCGGTGCAGGATGCGGTTTGCGCTCTTTCAGTGTGTCGCCGCTGACGACGCAGGCCGCGCGTTGCATCAGTCCCAGTTCCTGCAGCAAAGGCTCGGTGAGCCAGGCCGGTTTGTTGGTGACGACACCCCAGTTCAGACCGCGTCGTTCGAGCGTTTCGAGCAACTCGTGCATACCCGCGAACGGACGTGTTTCACGTGCGATGTTGTCGCGGTAGATATCCAGCAGCCGCTGGCGATGAAGGTCGAACTCCGGCTCACCGGGTTCCAGGCCGAACCCCAGCCGGACCAGTGCCAGCCCACCGTGCGAGACCACGGGGCGGATGACATCAAACGGCAAAGGCGCACGACCCGCCAGCTTCAGCACTTCATTGAGTGCGTAGGCGAGATCGGGCGCCGTGTCGAGCAACGTGCCGTCGAGATCGAACAGTACGGTGCGGATGCGTGCGTCCGGGTGGCCCCGGTCGGCGTGAGGTCTGCTCATGTAGTCAGCGGCGATAGGCGGCGAGATAGTTGACGTCGACATCGCGGCCCAGACTGTAGACGGTGGTGAGCGGGTTGTACGTCATGCCACTGAGGTCGACGAGTTCCAGCTCCGCGGCGCGCGACGTGCCGACCGCGGCGGCATCCTCGATCGAATCACCTTGCGACAGCCGGCGGAAGATGCTCTC
>JBFEJM010000346.1:0-3156 GCA_041553175.1 Gammaproteobacteria bacterium
AGAGGCGGCCGAGCGCGAACAGCACCCCCAGATAGAGGGTCAGCGGCAGCAGGGTCACCAGATACTCAATGGATTTGAGGCCCAGCAGGACAAAAACCACATTGCCCGGCAGATCGCCTGACGCGGCCTCGCCCAGGAACCGCGCCAGGCGGTTGCTGACCACGATCACCCACAGCACCAGCGTCACCGCCATCCAGTTCAGGACGACTTCTTTCAACAAGTAGCGATCGATGACGCGCAGCATAAACGCCTTGGGGGGATGAATGAAAAAAGGTTCCGATTCCAGTAGACTCGCGCTGTCGCAGCGCCTGTGCGGCAGCGCGCCGCCAGTGTACCGAAAACGTACACTGGACAAACGTACCCCAGTTACCTGACCGGCTGCAAATCGACCACCTGTTTTACATCCGGCGACTCATCAGCGTCCAAAGACCAAAGGAGCACAGTAATGGAATTCAGCGTCAAGAGCGGCAATCCCGAAAAACAACGCAGCGGGTGCGTCGTGATCGGCGTCTTTGAATCACGCAAGCTGTCGGCCGCCGGCAAGATGCTGGACAAGGCCAGCGGCGGTTTCATTGCCGGCCTGCTGCGACGCGGCGATATGGAAGGCCGCAGCGGTCAGTCGCTGCTGATCCATAGCGTGCCCAACACCCTGTGCGACCGCGTGCTGCTGATCGGCTGCGGCAAAGAGCGCGAGTTCAACACCAACATCTACCGCGATGCCATCCGCCTGGCGACCCGCACCCTGAACGAGACCGGCACCACCGACGCCGTGAGTTATCTCACCGAGCTCAACCTCAAGGGGCGCGATACCTATTGGAAGGTGCGCGACTGCGTGCAGACCACGTTCGATGCGCTGTATGTGTTCGACCAGCTCAAGAGCAGCAAGGACAAGCCGCGCCGCCCGCTGAAGAAAATGGTGCTCAACGTGCCCAGCCGGCGCGATCTGAACGACGGCGAGACCGCCGTCGCCGACGGCATGGCGATCGCCGCCGGCATGCGGCTGGCGAAGGACCTGGGCAATCTGCCCGGCAACATCTGCACGCCGACCTACCTGGCGGACCAGGCCAAGGTCCTCAAGAAGCACGCCCGCAAACTGCACGTGGATATTCTCGAAGAGGCCGACATGGAGAAGCTCGGCATGGGCTCGCTGCTGTCGGTCGCACGCGGCAGCCGCCAGCCGGCCAAGCTGATCGTCATGGACTACCGTGGCGGCCGCAAGGGCGACAAGCCGGTGGTGCTGGTCGGCAAGGGCGTGACCTTCGACTCCGGCGGCATCTCGCTCAAACCCGGCGCGGCCATGGATGAAATGAAGTTCGACATGTGCGGCGCCGCCAGCGTGTTCGGTGCGATGACCGCCATCACCCAGCTGGAACTGCCGCTCAATGTGGTCGGCATCGTGCCCGCCACGGAAAATCTGCCGGACGGTCTCGCCACCAAACCGGGCGACATCGTCACCAGCATGTCCGGCCAGACCATCGAGGTTCTGAACACCGATGCCGAGGGCCGTCTGATTCTGTGTGACGCGCTGACCTACGCCGAAAAATTCAAACCCGCGGCGGTGGTCGACATCGCCACCCTGACCGGCGCCTGCGTCATCGCGCTGGGCAAGTACGCCGCCGGTCTGCTGAGCAATCACAGCGCGCTGGCCAACGAACTCAGCAACTGCGGCAAGTACAGCGGTGACCGCTGCTGGGAACTGCCGCTGTGGGACGATTATCAGCCGCAGCTCGACAGCAACTTCGCCGACATGGCCAACATCGGCGGGCGCGAAGCCGGCACCATCACCGCCGCCTGCTTCCTGTCGCGCTTCACCAAGGAATACCACTGGGCGCATCTCGACATCGCCGGCGTGGCCTGGAATCAAGGCAAGGAAAAGGGCGCGACCGGCCGGCCGGTGCCGCTGCTGACACAGTTCCTGCTGGACCGTGCGCGGAAGAAGTGACTGCAAAACCGTAGGGCGCATTAGACCGCAGGTCGTATGCGCCGAATGTGTTTAACGTTCTCAACATCCGGCGCATTACGCTGACGCTAATGCGCCCTACGGCAACTGGCCCCGTTTATTCCGAGCGGGGTCTGCATGTATTTGAGGTTTTACTTCGCGCGCCTTCGGCGCCTTTGCGTTTAAGGTTTTTTTCACCATGACCCGAGTCGATTTCTACGTCCTCAAGACCAGCGACCCGAAGGCGCGCGCGGTCACTGCCTGCCGGTTGGCGGAAAAGGCCTGCGGACAGGGGCTCAAGGTCTATGTCCATACCGAATCCGAAAACGACAGTCAGCAGCTGGATGAACTGATGTGGACCTTCCGCGCCGGCAGCTTTCTGCCCCATGCCATTCACACTGCCGTGCAGGGTGACACGCCGCCGGTGCTGATCGGGCACGACCACGAACCGACCAGCCACACCGATGTGCTGATCAATCTGGGCGCGGAGATTCCGCTGTTCTTTGGCCGCTTTCAGCGCGTGGCGGAAGTGGTCGACCAGCGCGCCGAGTTGCTCGCGCAGTCGCGCGAACGGTTTCGCTTCTACCGCGATCGCGGCTACGAATTGAATTCCCACCAGCTGAAGGGTTGAACATGGACGCCGATCACCCGCACGAACTGGACGCAGCCGACATTCCGGTCCTGAACGAGGCCGTCGATCCCGACACCTTTGAGGTCGAGGACCTGACGCCCGGCGCCTTTCCGCCCGACGCCGGCCCCGTTGTCGATGTCGAGAAGATCACCTGCACCCTGTGCGACGAAATCGCCGAACAGATCGAGGGCGAATTGCGCATGCAGCTGGAGGCGCGGCTCAATCAGGCGCTGGAATCGGCCATGCCGCAGATCCGCAACGAGGTACGGGAGATTCTGCAGACCCACCTCGGCAAGGTGCGGGGCGAATAAGGCGCCGTCAACGGCGCGAGTTGCCCTTCGTAGGGCGCAATGAATTGCGCCGCATGATCCGGCCAAACCCATTCGGCGCGATTCGCGCCGCTCATGGCGCCCTACGGGGAGAGGGAACACAGGGTCGGACCCGAATTCCACCGCCATTGCATAAGCCCTCCGTAGGGCGCAATGAATGCAATGAATTGCGCCGCATGTTCTGGCCAAACCCATTCGGCGCGATTCGCTCCGCTCATGGCGCCCTACGGGGCCTGTCCCCGCCCGCCACCTCGCCT
>JBFEJM010000347.1:0-3153 GCA_041553175.1 Gammaproteobacteria bacterium
ACAGACTCTAAACAACCCTACACCGGGTGTCAACCGCACGAGCTAAAGGATAGGGCAAAAAACCGCCATGAGGCGCCCGATCAGAATTCGCCTGCAGTGCAACCGGACATATCTCAACTACCTGAAACGACATCACCGAAGGCTTGGCATTGGGCCACGTTGACCCGCTTTCCAGGCCGGGGTACCGTAAGCGCCTGCTCGATTCCCGGGACACTATTTTGGCCAAAAAACGCACCGATACACCGGACTTCGAAAAGGCTCTGAGTGAGCTGGAAGGGCTGGTCGAGAAGATGGAACAGGGTGACCTCAGTCTGGAGGCTTCGCTGGCCGCATTTGAACGCGGTATCCAGCTCACCCGGACCTGCCAGGAATCCCTGACGCAGGCCGAACAGAAGGTGGAGCAGTTGCTCAAAGACGGCAGCAAAGACCCGATCGCCCCGTTTGAAAGCGACGATGCCTGAAGTCCGCCCCGCCCCCCCGGCCGCCTATGCGCTGGCGCCCTTCCTGACCGAATGTCGAGCCCGGGTCGAAGCGACGCTGGAGCGCTGGCTGCCGCGTCCGGAAACACACCCCGCGCGGCTGCACCGGGCCATGCGCTACGCCGCGCTCGAGGGCGGCAAACGTATTCGTCCCGTTCTGACCTACGCCACCGGAACCGCCGTCGGCGCCCTGCCCGCACGTCTCGATGCGCCGGCCTGCGCGGTGGAACTGATCCACGCCTACTCACTCATCCACGACGATCTGCCGGCCATGGACGATGACGATCTGAGGCGCGGCCGCCCCACCTGTCACAAGGCCTTTGACGAGGCCACCGCGATCCTCGCCGGCGATGCCCTGCAGACGCTGGCGTTCCAGGTCCTGGTCCAGGCCGAAGAACTGGATGTCGAGGCCTCGGTCAAGCTGCGCATGATCGAGACTTTGGCCCGCGCCTCGGGCTCACGCGGAATGGCGGGGGGACAGGCGATCGATCTGGCGGCGGTGGGCCAGGAGCTGGATCTGGCCCAGCTGGAAGACATGCATATCCACAAGACCGGCGCGCTCATTCGCGCCAGCGTGTTGCTGGGGGCGTTCTGTCAGCCGGCGCTGGCACGGACACAGCTGGAGCGTCTGGACCATTACGCCAAGTGCATCGGGTTGGCGTTCCAGATTCAGGACGATATTCTGGACGTCGTCGGCGAAACCGGTACGCTCGGCAAGACCGCGGGCGCGGACCGCGCCCGCGCCAAACCGACCTACCCCGCCCTGTTGGGACTCGAGGGCGCGCGCCAGCGTGCGGCGGAACTGCTGGGCGAGGCACAGGACGCACTGGCCGATCTGGGCACGGAGGCCAATGCACTGCGCGCGCTGGCCGATTTCATCGTCACCCGTCGCAGCTGATTTCCCGCCAATCCCGGAGTTTCCGCTGGGGCATTGCTTGAATGAACCCGCACCTGCCCGGATAATGACGCGTTTACGGTGGTACACGCTGCAATGACCGGTCCCAGACATTTTCCCCTCCTCGATCAGATCGGCTCGCCCGCAGAACTGCGGCGCTTGAGCGAGCCGCAGCTGCCCGCGCTGGCGCGCGAGCTGCGTGAATTTCTGATCGACAGCGTCAGCCGCACCGGGGGTCACCTTGCCGCCGGGCTGGGCACGGTGGAATTGACCGTCGCGCTGCACTACGTCTACGACACCCCGAACGACCGTCTGGTGTGGGATGTCGGGCATCAGAGCTACCCGCACAAGATTCTCACCGGCCGGCGTGAAGGCATGGCGAACCTGCGCCAACAGGGCGGTCTCGCGGGCTTTCCCAAGCGTGACGAGAGTCCCTACGACAGTTTCGGCGTGGGCCACTCGAGCACGTCCATCAGCGCCGCCCTCGGCATGGCCATTGCCGCCGCCCGTGATGGCAACGGGCGCAAGGTCGTCGCCGTGATCGGCGATGGCGCCATGACTGCAGGCATGGCGTTCGAGGCGCTGAACCATGCCGGCGATCTGGATGCCAATCTGCTGGTCATTCTGAACGACAACGATATGTCGATTTCGCCCAATGTCGGCGCCCTGTCGAATTACCTTGCCCGCGTGCTGTCGGGTCGGACCTACGCCTCCGTGCGCGAGCACGGCAAGAAGGTACTGGACAATCTGCCGCCGATGCGCGAACTCGCACGGCGTGCGGAAGAACATATGAAGGGCATGGTGGTGCCCGGCACGCTGTTTGAGGAAATGGGTTTCAATTATCTGGGCCCCATCGACGGTCACGACCTGCCTGCGCTGGTGAAAACACTGCGCAATGTGCGCGCCCTGCACGGCCCCCAGCTGCTGCACATCGTCACCCGCAAG
Source organism: Gammaproteobacteria bacterium (assembly GCA_041553175.1). Lineage (GTDB taxonomy): Bacteria > Pseudomonadota > Gammaproteobacteria > Thiohalobacterales > Thiohalobacteraceae > JAHJQQ01. The sequence continues at coordinate 2,320 of JBFEJM010000347.1, forward strand.
GGCAAGGGCTTTGCCCCGGCGGAAGCCAATCCCTGCGCCTTTCACGGCGTCAGCAAGTTCGATCCCTGTACCGGTGATGCGCCGCAGGCACCCGTCGCCGGCCCGACCTATACCGGAGTCTTTTCGGACTGGATCTGCGATATGGCGGAACAGGACCCGACCCTGGTCGCCATTACACCGGCCATGCGTGAGGGGTCCGGTCTGGTCGAGTTTTCCGAACGGTTTCCCAAGCGCTATTTCGATGTCGGCATTGCCGAACAGCACAGCGTGACTCTGGCCGCCGGTCTGGCCTGCGAGGGCCTGCATCCCGTCGTCGCCATCTATTCCACTTTTCTCCAGCGCGCATACGACCAGCTTATCCATGACGTCGCGCTGCAGAACCTGCCGGTGACCTTCGCCATCGACCGCGCGGGCCTGGTCGGACCGGACGGCCCGACCCACGCCGGAAGCTTCGATCTCTCCTACCTGCGCTGCGTACCCAACCTGGTGATCATGGCGCCCGCCGACGAGAACGAGTGCCGCCAGATGCTGTATACCGCCCAGCGCCACTCCGGTCCGGCGGCGGTACGCTACCCGCGCGGAAAAGGTCCCGGGACTTCCGTACAGAACGCGATGCAGGCCCTGCCACTGGGTCGCGCCGAACCGCGCCGCGAAGGCCGGCACACCGCGCTGCTGGCCTTTGGCAGCCTGGTCGCTCCCGCGGCGACCGTCGCCGAGAGGCTCGACGCCACGTTGATCAATATGCGCTTCGTCAAACCGTTGGACACGGAAATGCTGCTGCAGCTGGCCGCGAGTCACGACCTGCTGGTTACCCTTGAGGAAAATGCGGTCATG
>JBFEJM010000348.1:0-3140 GCA_041553175.1 Gammaproteobacteria bacterium
ATGGCCTGGAGCAGCAGGAGGCCCAACTGGCACAGGCGTCCTGAGCCGTTTCGATCGAGGATCCGCATTCACTGCAAGGGGGAGCCACCGCTCCCCCTTTCTCTTTGCGGAACAGGAACGGTCCTCGGGCGGGCGAGTTGCCTCCTTCCCTAAAGACTTCTGTCGGGATTACGCGTTTTACCGGCGCGTTTTTTTCGGAGTTTCTTCCAGACCCGAGCAACGCAACGCCATTGCCGGGGATGGCGATCTCGAACTTGCCCAGTGCGGGGTGTCGCGCGCTTTCAACGCGGCCGTGTTCCATGCCCTTCGAGAAGACTGCAACTGCCTTGCGGCGCATAATGGCGCCATATGCAGAATGCAGACGAGCTTGACACCCTCCCGTCGTGCGGCCTGAGCCGCCGCAGCTTCCTTGCGCTGGCCGCAGGCGTTCTGTTGCTTGGCTGCGGCAGAGACCGCGAGTGGCCGCGCATCGGTCTGGCCTTGGGCGGTGGTGGCGCCAAAGGGCTCGCCCATATTGTCATGCTGGAGGCGTTCGACGAACTCGGGATTCGTCCGCATCGCATTGCCGGCACCAGTATCGGCGCGATTGTCGGCGCGCTCTACGCCGCCGGCAAAAGCGCTTCCGACATTCGCGCGCTGGTGGAACAATTCCTGATCTCCACCGACAAGCGCGGCGCCGAATCCACAATTCATTTTCCGCGTTCGCTGCGCTGGCTGGATTTCCTCGACCCGGCCGGTGCCGGCGGACTGCTCGATAGCAACGACTTCATTGCCTTTCTCGGCGAAACCCTTGCCATCGATACGTTTCGAAAGCTGGACATACCGCTGCGGGTCACGGCAGCGGAGCTCTGGAGCGGCAGGCCGGTCGTGCTCGACTCGGGACCTTTGCTGCCTGCGTTGCAGGCGAGCATGGCGCTGCCCGGCGTCTTTCCGCCGGTGGAACTGCACGGCCAGCAACTGGTCGACGGTGGCGTCGCCAATCCCCTGCCCTATGACCTGCTGCTGGATGACTGCGATGTGGTCGTCGCCATCGATGTCAGCGGCGACCCGAATAACGCCGATGACGGCATGCCGTCCTTCATGGGCGTTCTGTTCCACAGCTTTCATACCATGAGCGCGAACATACTGCGGGAAAAACTCGAACAGCGGCGACCGCAGATCTACCTCAAGCCCGACATACACGACGTGCGTGTGCTGGAGTTTTATAAAGCCGAGCAAGTCTTCACACAGGCACAGCCTGCGAAGCGAAAGTTAATCAAGGAACTCAAGCGCTCGCGTGGCATGTTCGCCGACCGACCCGGATGCATGCTGAGCGAAACGTCATGAAAGGCAATTATAAAAACAATCTTCACACCAGAGAGCGCAGAGATCAAAGAGTATTAATCGTTGTAAGAAGTTTGCGCTCTTTGCGTGCTTTGGCATGAGATTATTCGATTGAAAAGAGCCACTGGCGGGAAACAGTCGCGCACAAGGCGAGTCATGGTTGGATTCTTCTCAGTGCTCTGCGTGTTCTCCGGCGTGATCCTGTTTCAATGCACTGCATCGTCAAGATAGGTGGCCACAAATGCAGCCAACGCCTGTTCGTATTCGGGCTGACTGAGCAGGAATCCGCGGTTGTGATCGCCGCGCATCTGCACAAACTGTTTCGGCTCGTGTGCCGCGGCATAGACCCGCTCACCCAAATGATAAGGCATAATCTGATCAGCGGGACTGTGCAGCACCAGCACAGGATAGTCGACCTGCTGCAGCCGCGCGACACTATCGAAATCATAGCGCAGCAACAGGACATGCGATAACAGCGGGAACGCATACGCGGCGTAATCGCGCGCCGAACTCAATGTCGACTCCAGGATAAGCGCGCCGGCATCAACCTCGCTCGCCAGTTGCGTGGCAACAGCACCTCCGAGCGAGCGTCCGAAAATCACGATGTTCTTTGCTGCAATGCCGCGCGTTTCGGTCAGATAACGCCAGGCTGCAGCCGCATCGCGATAGAGGCCGGCTTCGCTGGGGCGGCCGTAACTCTGCCCATAGCCGCGATAGTCGAAGATCAGTACGTTGAAGCCGAGCCGATGGAAAATCGCGATCGAGTCACCACGATGGGAGATGTTGCCGCCATTACCGTGCAGGAACAGCAGTACCCGTTGCGCGCCGGGCCGCGGGATATACCAGCCATGGAGTTCAACGCTATCGTCGGTCACAAGCTTTATGTCACGGTAGTCGAACCCCCAATCCGACGGCGTCGCATCCAGTGTGCGAGTCGGGTAGAAAATCATGGATGGCTGCTGCAGATACATCCAGCCGTTCAGCAGCGCCAAGCCAAGGACAAGACTGACAAGACCGGTCGCCATTGCGCTTCTCATCCAGGTAACGGCGCGATCTGATCAGACATGCCATGGGTGCTGCGGTTTCGAATGTCCACCATTATTCCGCAAACTTGTAGAACATTCGATTCAGATAATCCGCCACGTCAGCGATTTCCTCATCACTCCAGTCCAGACCGGAATGCTGACTCCAGGCCGCGACCCGTCGCCGCACCTCGTTCAGCGAGGTGACCTTGCTCCGATCGCCATCATGCACCCATTCCTCATGACAGACCTGGCAATGGTTTTCGTACAGCAGCTGTCCACGGACAACCTCCGCGGATATCACCGGACCCGTCATCAACAACCCCATGGACAGGCCCATGATCAATATTACGATGCGCTTGACAGACAGTAGCTGCTGGAACAATGCACGCATGGGTACCACCTCCACTTCAGGACTATCGGGTCCTTTATCATCTAATAATAGACAATAAAGCCGGTCGGCGTCGGCTGGAATGCAAGCTTTGGGTGAAAAGAAAATTACCGGACGGGATCTTATCCACCGGCACAGCGCCTGCTATAGTAAGCCGCCCGCGCGGGAGCGGGTAAAACATCCCTTTGGTGGAACCTGTCATGAAAGCAAGTGAACTCAAACGCGGCCTGGTGCTGCAGATCGACGGCCGCAATATTCTTGTCCGCGACGTGCAGGTACAGACCGCTTCGTCGCGCAGCGGCAATACTCTGTATAAAACACGCGGTCATGACATCGTCTCGCGGCAGAAGTTCGAGCGCGGCTTCAAGGGCGATGAAGTCATACAGACCGTCGACTTCGAACGC
>JBFEJM010000349.1:0-3140 GCA_041553175.1 Gammaproteobacteria bacterium
ATGGAGCAGATCCAGTGGGGTCGGCAGGACGTCGTTTTCGCCGGCGGCGGCGAGGAAGAGCACTGGTCGCTGGCGATGATGTTCGACGCCATGGGCGCGCTGTCGACCAGGTACAACGACACGCCCGGAGAGGCCTCGCGGCCCTACGACGCCGACCGCGACGGTTTCGTCATCGCCGCCGGCGGCGGCATGCTGGTGCTGGAGGAACTGGAACACGCGCGGGCCCGCGGCGCGCGCATCTACGCGGAACTGGTCGGCTACGGCGCCACCTCCGACGGCTACGACATGGTCGCCCCCTCGGGTGAGGGCGCCATCCGCTGCATGCAACAGGCGCTCGCCACCGTTGATGCTCCGATCGACTACATCAACGCCCACGGCACCAGCACGCCGGTCGGCGACACCAAGGAACTCGAAGCAGTACGCAACGTGTTCGGCGACAGGATCCCCACCATCACCTCCACCAAGTCGGTCACCGGCCATGCGCTCGGTGCCGCCGGTGTGTGCGAGGCGATCTACTCACTGATTATGCAGGAAGCCGGCTTCATCGCCGCCAGCGCCAATATCGAACAGCTCGACCCGCAGGCCGAGGGCGTGCCGATCGCGCGCGAACGTATCGACAACGCCAAGCTAAATACGGTGATGTCGAATAGCTTCGGCTTCGGCGGCGCGAATTCGACGCTGGTGTTCAGTAGACTGAAGAGTTAGCGCGCACAGGCTTTTCAGATAACAAACGCTATACAACAAAGAAGGGCCTCTCGGCCCTTCTCTGTCTTCCGGGACTGCTTTTCGGGTCAGCGGGGAAAGCGCGACGTCGCATTACTGTTCGGGCGGCCCACAGACATGGCCGGCGTTCCCGTCACACCCGCGCCGGGCAAACCGGTCGGACGCGGCGGCTGCGCCGGCATCGAAGACGGCATACGCCCACCACCATAAGACGGCGTCGGCATCGCCGGCAGTGTCCGGCCACTCGGCACCGAACCGGGGTTAAGGGTAGGGATGTGTCCGCCAGGACCGGCGGCGAAAACAGTTGCATTGAAACCGGTGGCACTCAGGGCCAGCACACTGGCAGCAATAAAAATTCTCATCAGACAACTCCTCCTGGTATCGTTGTTTGTATATGGATTGATTCGCTCAAACCATACCATGCGCTTTGATCCGGCCCACATCTCGGAGCGGGATCATGCCAAGCGGACAACGCCATGCAAGATCAAATCCCATTCAAGATGAATGCCGCGAAAACAAGATGCTAGCGTAAGGCACTCGGAAACCAGGCACGCTGTATAACCGGAAGTGTTAGATATACCGACACGAACTATAACAACGCCCCACCGCGACGGAGTCGGGGCTTCTCGATACCTCTGAATGTTGGTTCGACCCGCGCCTACAGATCATCTCGGTCTGTATGAGGAACCCCCATCACGCCGCATGATCCCGATCAGTCCCAGCAGCCCTGAACCGAACAGCCAGACGGCGGCAGGCACCGGTACTGCTGATAGGCTGCGGTAACTCGCACCACTCTCGCTGGTAAAAGAGGCGCCAGGCGTGAGGACGTCGATGTAATAGGATGCGGTCGAGCCAAATGCACCGATGGCCGTCGAGTCGGCAAAATAGTTTCCGTATTGCGACGCGTCCGTCGTACACCAGATATTGGACACACTGCAGCCCAAAGCCCTGCCCGCCAGCGCGTTGGCACTCAGATCGAGCACCCCGTAGAGCGAAACCGCATACGGCGTATACAGCGTGTACGCATCGAGACTGAGTATCACACTCGTGCTCCCGGCGCTGGATAGCGACAAGAACCCTCCGCCGCCACCCAGAAAGCCTTGGCGAATGTCTAGCGAGGAGTTGGCGGTGACATAACCATTCCCCGAGACATTCGCGTCGCCGTGCAGGTCGAGCGTGAAGCGAACCTCCACCTTATCGCCTGGATTGGCGCCGGGCGCCGCATTGATGAACAGCGTGTCCCAGAACTGAGCGTAGGCGCTGCCGCCGGCGCTGGCCTGATAGTTGTTGTCGCTGGCACGTCCGTTTCCGTCTGTGTCCGTGTAGAAATAACTCATGGGCGTCGAGCTGGCACTACCGCTCACCACAGCACCGAGCGAACCAACACTGGCTTGCCCCGAGGCTGAAGAGACGCCTGATTGCGAGAACGTGTGGATGGCCGGCCCCGAGGAAGTGATCGCGTTGACACTCACCTGACCATTCAAGGACGCATTTGGGTTGGTGAAACATAAACCGCTGCTACTGGACGAGTCCTGGACTACGGAGGTGTTATAGGGACCGCCCATCGTGTTGACGAATGCCCAGGCATTCGCATCGCACGATGAACCGTAGGCAGCCTGGGCTGAATTCGTCGAACACAAGCCGCTGACGATGAAGATACCCATTAGAACCGGGGCCAAGGATGTGTTGCGATAAGAAGTATTCAATGCTGATCGACCTCAGTTGTTTTTTGATTATCGATAGCAGGCCGCATTCATCAGACCGGCCTGCGTGCTTTTATCATCGACCCACAAACGCTCTGAATATTTGCCTTGTTGCCGGAATTCAGGTCTTTCGGCCGCGGCGCTGAGCCAGCCCGATCACACCCAGCAACCCTGACCCAAAAAGCCAGACTGCCGCCGGCACCGGAACCGGGCTGTAACCACCCATTGACGTCAGGATCGCGCCTTCCGGCAAAGCAAAAGACAACAGCGCTGTGGACATGAAATCGAGCTGGGTTCCATTGCGCGTATCCAGCCGCAATGCATAGGCGAGATCGAAGGGCGTACCCACCGTCACCGAGAAGGTATTCGTGGTGGCAAGCGCGAGAGGTGTCCAAACGTTCAAAGGCACCTGATTCGAGCCGCTGGGACTGGAAAAACCCTGGTAGACACGCGTGGTTCCGGAAGACGGTATGGAAGGACCCAACAATGAAAGCGTGACCTGGCCGCTCGCACCCTCCTGGCTGATATTTATAAGTCCATCTCCCGTGAGTGTTGCACTCACGCTGACGACGGTTCCATTCGCCAACCCACCCAGCGTAAACAGATCCCGGCCGGTGGCGATGGTTGTGAACTGATTGGACGTGACCGTCGCACTCGCCAGTGCTTTCAATGCGCCTGCCGAAAGATTCGCTATGCCGCGGCCGCTGCCGGCGG
>JBFEJM010000350.1:0-3115 GCA_041553175.1 Gammaproteobacteria bacterium
GCGCGCGGCGACCATGAGTTCCTTCGACAGTTTGGTGAAGAGTCGGCCCTTGGCGTTGGCCGCGGCCTCTTTGCCTTTCGCTTTCCACTGTGCGCCCATGCGGGGTTCCTCGTTAATCCGGTCTGTTGTGCGGTTGAAAAAGTGTGGGGCAATCTATCATAACGACGGCAGGGGCAGTAACGGTTTTGCCCGTTGTTCGGTTCGAACGGCAGTCGGGTATATCAGCGCGGCAGCCAGGCCGGCGGTATGTCGTCGACTTGCCGCAGCGGCTGGTTGTACAGCTGTTCCAGCAGCGGCGTTTCGAGGACCACGGCGCGGGGTCCGGCGCAGGTCTTGCCCTCGCCGAACAGCAGCAGACAGTGATCGGCGAAGCGGGCGGCGAGGTTCAGGTCATGCAGCACCATCACCACCAACTTATTCCGTTCCCGCGCCTGTTGCGCCAGGCGCGTCAGCAGCGCGACCTGGTGGTGCAGGTCGAGGTGGTTGGTCGGCTCGTCCAGCAGCAGAATGTCCGGGTCCTGCGTGAGGAGGGTGGCGAGTGCCACGCGCCGGCGTTCGCCGCCCGACAGGGTCGCCACATCGCGTTGGTCCCAGCCGGCCAGTCCGACCTGCGCCAAGGCGGCGCGGGCACGCGCATGGTCATCGGCGCTCTCCCAGCCCCAGGGCGAGATATGCGGGTGACGTCCGAGCAGGGCGGTTTCCAGCACGGTGGCGGGAAAGGGGTCGACGCTGTCCTGCGGCAGGACGCCCAGCCGTTGCGCGATGGTGCGACGCGAGAGCCGTGTGAGCGATGTGTCATCCAAATGCACCGTGCCGGTCTGCGCCGCACGCAGTCCGGCCAACGTATGCAGGAGGGTCGTCTTGCCGGTGCCGTTGCGGCCGAGAATGGCCCAGCACTGGCCGGGTTCCAGTTCGACATTGAGATCGCGGCAGACCTCGACCGTGCCGATGCGAACGCCGAGCTGATGCAGACGCAGGGCGGTCATATCGGTGCGATCCTGCGCTGCCGCAGCAGCAGAAACAGAAACAGCGGAATACCGATCGCCGCAGTGAGAATACCCACGGGCAGTCGATGCGGTGCCCACAGCGTGCGCGCCAGTACATCCGCGACGGTCAGCAGGGTGCCGCCGGCCAGTACCGAGGCGGGCAGCAGAATGCGATGATCGCGGCCGCCCGCCAGCCGGATCAGATGCGGCACCACCAGGCCGACGAAGCCGACCGCACCGGCCAGGGTGACGGCGGTCGCGGTCGCCAGTGCGGCCAGCCCATACAGCGCATAGCGCAGCGGCGTGACGGCGACACCGAGGGTGGTGGCCTGCAGTTCGCCGCGCGCGAGCAGGTTCAGCGGCCGGGCGATCAGCCAGCTCAGAATCAGCAGTCCCAGCAATACCATCAGCGCCGGCCAGGGCAGGTCGCCGGGCAGGATGTCGCCCATCAGCCAGAACAGCATGCCGCGCAGGTTGTGTTCCGGGGCGATGGTGAGAATGAAGGCGATGAACGCGCCCCAGGCCGAGGCCATGATGATGCCGGTGAGCAGCAGACGGGTCGGTGACCAGTCGCCGCCGCCGCGGGCCAGCCCGAACACCAGCACCGTCGACAGCAACGCGCCGCCGAAGGCACCCACACTAGACCCGAGTCCGGACAGTCCCAGCAACATGGCCAGCAGGGCGCCGACCGCCGCGCCGCCGGAGGTGCCGAGCACATAGGGATCGGCCAGCGGATTGCGCAGCAGCACTTGCAGCAGGGCGCCGGCCAACGCCAGCAGGGCACCGACACAGAACGCGGCCACCGCCCGCGGCAGACGCAGCTCCAGCACGATGCTGCGCGAGGGTTCCTGACCCGTGCCCGTCAGCGCGGCGAGAATATCGCCGGCCGGAAGCGTCACACTGCCGATGAACAATGCGCCAGCGACGGCACTGATACTCAGTACCAACAGCACGCCGAGCAGGTGGGCGGGTTTGCGCATGGCTCAGTTGACGACGGGGCCGGTCCAGCCCTGGCGCAGGCTGATGACCGGCCAGCCGCGCTTATGAGCGTGCTGGGCGAGGGTGTCGTCGGGATCGACCGCGACCGGATGGGCGACCTGCTCCAGCAGCGGCAGGTCATTGTGCGAATCGCTGTAGAACCAGCTTCCCTCCAGCGACGCGTTGTATTGGTCCAGCCAATGCTGCAGACGCTGCACCTTGCCGTCCTTGAAGCAGGGTATGCCGGTGGTGCGGCCGGTATAACGCCCGTCCTGCATTTCCGCTTCGGTGGCGATCAGATGTTCGATACCGAAGCGTGTCGCGATGGGCGCGGTGACGAAGCGATTGGTGGCGGTAATGATGACCGGTGTATCGCCCTCGGCGCGGTGGCGTTCCACCAGCGCACGGGCCTCGGGCAGGACTATGGGGTCGATCAGACGGGTGAGGAACTGCTCGCGCCAGGCATGCAGCTGTTCCAACGGGTGCTCGCTCAAGGGCCGCAGGGAGAAGGCGAGAAAGGCCAGAATGTCCAGCGTGCCGGCCTTGTACTGATCATAGAAGCGCTGGTTCTCCCGTTCGTAGGTCGCGCCATCGACGATGCCCTGCTCGACCAGAAAGCGGCCCCAAAGATAATCACTGTCGCCGCCCAGCAGCGTGTTGTCGAGATCGAACAGGGCCAGGGCCACGTCAGTTGTCTCCGTGTCGGTTTGAGAAGGCGCCAAGGATAGAGGCCGGCGGGGATCAGGTAAACGCGCGAGGGGAATTTGCCGGCGGCGGCGTATTTGTGGGAGAATCAAACCACTGGTTGACCTCTTAACGCGGATATTCAAGTGATTGATTCAGATGGATATCGTCCAAATGTGGGTATTGTCCTGAGTAATCAGGACGGCTATCTGCTGTGGGCGCGTCGAATCGGTCAGAATGCGTGGCAGTTTCCGCAGGGCGGCATCCGCAGCGACGAAACGCCGGAGGAAGCCCTCTACCGCGAGCTGACCGAAGAGGTCGGTTTGTTTCCCGAGCACGTCGAGATTCTCGCCCAGACCCGGGGCTGGCTGCGCTACCGCCTGCCCGACCGTTACATTCGCCGCAATTCGCGTCCGCTCTGTATCGGCCAGAAGCAGGTCTGGTTCCTGCTGCGCTTGCTGGGCGAC
>JBFEJM010000351.1:0-3111 GCA_041553175.1 Gammaproteobacteria bacterium
GCCAGCCGAGGTCGCCCTGCCCGCCTGGGACGAGAGTCGCGTGACCGACCCGGATGAGCGCATCGTCGTCGCACACAACTGGGACGAGCTGCGCCGCTTCATGTGGGACTATGTCGGCATCGTGCGCACCAACAAGCGCCTGGAACGCGCCCTGCGCCGCGCCCTGTTGCTGCAGCATGAGATTCACGAGTACTACAGCAACTTCCGCGTCACCAACGACCTGATCGAGTTGCGCAATCTGGTGCAGGTGGCCGAATTGATCATTCGTTCCGCGCAAAGCCGCAAGGAAAGCCGTGGGCTGCATTACACCCTCGATTATCCGGAACCCGATCCTCACGCCACACCGCAGGACACCATCCTTACCCCGCCACAGCAGGACGCCCGCCGCAGCATGGCCTGGGCGGAGAACACCTGAACATTCCGCGGCTGTATACCTACACACGTAGAACCCGTAGGGTGCATTAGCGAAGCGTAATGCACCGCATGTTGCGACCCATTCGGCGCATTACGGCCTGCGGCCTAATGCACCCTACGGCATCGCGGCGGTTATGGAAACGACGGTGAGTATCCGCTTTCAAAAACACATCCACACAAGAGCGCACAGAGAACACAGAGTTGTTTCAATAAACAACAACTGCTTTTACTCTTCGCGCGCCTTCGCGTCCTTTGCGGCAAAAATCGGGTTTATGGCCTCCAAGCAGACGCCGGCAAACCTGATACCCGTAGGGTGCATTAGCGAAGCGTAATGCACCGCATGTTTCGACCCATTCGGCGCATTACGGCCTTCAACCGATTGCGCCTTACAGTGAAATGTTTCTGCCTGACACATCACGCGGCAGCGAAATCCGTATGCCCCATGGGCTCGATTTTTTCGCACACGACCGCCGTCACCCGCGCCGACGGTGGACCGATCCACAACCATTCGCACAATGCATTCACCGCAGCGAGATCACCTTCGGCATGGACCTCCACCCGCCCGTCAGGCAGATTGCGCGCGTAACCGGTCACGCCGTATTCGCGCGCCTGATCGCGGGTGGTGCCGCGGTAAAACACCCCCTGCACGCGACCGCTGACGAAACAACGGCGGGCGACGATCACGGCAGCAGCACGGTTGCACTCTCGCCGGCACGCAGTATGCTGCCGTCCGGCACGGCAAACTCGACTTCAACCGGATAGCGTGCCGGCCGGCTTTCAGTGGCGGGCGCCAACGCAACGCGGACAACCCGACCAGAAAAGCTGCGCCCGTCGATACGCACCTCGGCCGCAGCCGTGGGCGACAACGCCGCGGCCTGCTGCGCATCCATCAGCACCCGCACGCGCATACGACCGCGTTCAGCCAGCGTCACCAGCGGCATGATGTGCGTCTGATTGGTGATCGCCTGCCCCGGCAGCACATGCACCGCCAGCACCCAGCCGTCAAAGGGCGCGATCAGCCGCCCGTAGTCGAGATGCACTTCCGCGCTGACCAACGCCGCCCGCGCGGCCTGGAAGTGTGCGTCGGCAGAGATGTAGGCGATTTCCGCCAACTGCAGTTCGCGTTCTGACAACACCGTCCGATCGAACAGCTCTTTGGCCCGATCCCATTCGCGCTGCGCCTCGGCGCGCTGCTGCTCGGTATTCTTCAACTCGGCGCGCGCCTGGGTCAGTTGCGCCCGCGCCATCCGGCCGTCCAGCGTCACCAGTTCCTGATCGGCGGCAACTGCATCGCCCGCTTTCACGGTGACCTTATCGATTCGACCGGAGCCCGGCACGCTCAGCTCCGCGACACGGGCCCACACCAGTTCGCCGCTGAGTTCGGCTGCGGCCAGCGGCGTGCAGGCGATCAGCAACACCATTGCTGCGATCAAGTTCTTCATCCGTCATTCCCCCTCTGTGCCGCTGTCTTGAACGTACGCCGCAAATAACGCATGTCCGCGCAACGCGTTCAGACGCGCCCAGTCCAGCAGCAACTGATATTCGACGTCGGCTTCCTGCAAACGCGCTGCCGACGAAAACACCATGGCGTCGCCAAGATCCGTGCTGACCTCCATCTCATACAGTGCGCGACTGCGGTCGAGATACAATTCGCGGTAATCGACCCGCGCCTGCGATTCCTCGCGGCTGGCACGCAAGACCTGGATATTCTCCCAAAGCAACTGCACCGTTTCCCGCAACTCGGACTCGGCCCCAGCCAGCAGTGCTTCGCTGTGGCGCTGTTCGGCCCGCGCCTGCGCGCGTTGCGCCGTCGAGCGGCCGCCGCGATACAGCGGCACTTCAAGTTGCACACCGACCGCCCAGGGATCGCTCGAGCCGGTCTCACGCTGATAGTCGCTGGCCTCGGCCGCAGCGCTGATCACCGGCCGGTCCAGGGCCCGCGCCGCCTGCATGGACGACTGTGCCGCCTCGACCTCCGCCCGCAATGCCAGCAGTGTCGGGTTGTTCTGCAACACCTCGGTCAAGACCGTTTCCAACGGCGGAGGCGCCACGGCAATCGGCGTCAGATCGGGCTCCGCCAGCGCGCTCGACAGTTCGCCCGGCCGATTCAAGGCGGAGGCCAGTCGCACACGCGAGGTCCTTTGTCGCGCCTGCGCCGCATAGCGCTCAGAGCGCGTCTGCTGATAACGTGTCTCGATTTCAAGACGATCCACATCCGACACCTGTCCCAGCTCGTGTTTATCCTGTATGCGATCGAAGCGCACATAGGCGATCGCCATGGCCTCGTCACTGACCCGGAACTCCAGATCGGCACGCAGCACATCGAGATAGCGTTCGAGGATAAGCAGGCTGCGCTGCAGGCGGGCATCGGCGTAGCGCAATTGACGCCCCGTTACCTGCGCATCGGCGGCGGCAACAGTCGCGCGGGTATGACCGAAATCGTACAGCCGCTTGCTCAGTCTGAGATGGGCCTGTGAATCGTCCCGGGATTGCACGAAGGCACGCTCAGCCGGTTCGATCCAGCGCGCCTCCGCATTCAGACTCGCATTGATGCCATAGGCGGAGCGGGCCAGATCACGCTGCGCCGTCGCGATATCCCGCTCGGCAGCGGCCGCCACCAGGTCCGGATGCGGGTCGTCGGCCAGGGTCAGGGCATGTTCAAGGGTCAGCGGCTCCGGCAGTGGCTCCGCCTGCGCC